>JBKPJK010000489.1:0-1327 GCA_046730635.1 Pseudomonadota bacterium
TGATGAGATCGTCGACATTTTCGACTTCGGCACAGGCTTGTTCAGCACCGCGAACCGGTCTCAAACGAGCGATCGAGCGGGCATCGAGGCGACTGTTGCATGGCAGCTTGGCGGCAAGCTCCGGCTGTCGGCAAACTATGCATATCTCGACGCGACCCAACCTGACACGGGTCTGACGGAGGTCCACGAGCTGCGGCGCCCCAAGCACAGCGGCTCGATCGCCGTCGATGGTCTCGCAGGGAGGGTCACCTACGGGGGGTCGCTGGCGTACGTCGGTCGCCACTTCGACCAGAAGGACACCTTCCCCTTCGATCGGGTTACCCTCGGCTCCTATTGGCTCGCCGACGCCCGGATCGCGTACTCGGTCCGGTCGGGCATCGAGCTGTTTGCCCGCGTCAGCAATGCGCTGAACCAGCGATATGAGGATGTGTTCGGTTATCGAACCGAACCACGGGCCGTCTACGCCGGACTGCGACTAAGCAAGCTCTAGGGATCAGGCCGTGGGCGGGTCGGCGATCATCGCGGTAAAGTTCGCCTCGGCCGCGAGCTTACCGTCGACGCTGGCCCGCCCGGCGAACTTGCACACGGTCGTACGCTTCTGGACGAACTCCACGTCGAGCTGGAGGAGGACGCCAGGCTCCACCGGTTGGCGGAACTTCGCACCTTCGATCGCCATGAAGTAAACGAGCTTGCCCGAGTTCGCGAGGCCGAGGGATTCGACCGCCAGAACGCCGGCGGCCTGGGCCAAGGCCTCGACGATGAGGACACCCGGCATGATCGGGCGACCGGGAAAATGCCCTTGGAAGAAGCCTTCGTTGATCGTCACCGCCTTGATCGCGGTGATCGAACGATCGACGTCGAGACGCTCGACCCGGTCGACGAGCAGCATCGGGTAACGATGCGGCAGCGCCGCCATCACTCGCTTGATATCGAGCTGAGTGGCGGCGCTTGCCGGCTGATCGTTCATTGCAGGCTAGCGGCCCTGCGGCTGCGCCGGCTTGGGCGTAGCTGCCTGCGCAGGAGCGCTCGTCTGAAGGGTGGGCATGGCCGCATTCAGCGCAGCGAGTACGTCGTTCGAGACGTCCAGCGACGATGCCGTCGCCAGCGTGTTGCCAACCTCGACCAACAGGTTCGCGCCGCGACGCTGCATGACCTGCTGGTAGATGGGGCCGAGCTTATCGCGGACCTGCTGGTTGATATAGGCCTGGTTGCGCTGAATTTGGCGCTCGCTGTTCGCAACCTCTTCCTGGGCCTGCTGATACTTGGTCTGGAACGCGGTCGCGCGCGTTTTGAGCGCCGCATCGGGCTCCTTGCCCTGGGGAAGCGC
>JBKPJK010000490.1:0-4145 GCA_046730635.1 Pseudomonadota bacterium
TCCTCGATCGTATCGCGCGGTTCGCTGAGGCCGGCGGAGAGCGTTTCGACACCTACGGGGCCACCGCCATAAAGGTCCGCGATCATCAGCAAGTAGCGGCGATCCATCGCGTCAAGACCGAGGCTGTCGATCTCCAGCCGCGAGAGTGCCCGGTCGGCACCCTCCGCGGTGATTGTGTCGTTGCCCGAGGCATGGGCAAAATCGCGTACGCGGCGAAGAAGGCGTCCAGCGATGCGCGGCGTTCCGCGCGACCGGCGAGCGATCTCTCGGGCCCCCTCCTCGGTCAGATCGGCGCCGAGCAGGCGGCCGGCCCGCCGCACCACCTGCTCCAGCTCCTCGACAGTATAGAAATTGAGCCGGACAGGGATTCCGAAGCGATCCCGAAGCGGAGTGGTCAACAGTCCCTGCCGCGTCGTCGCTCCGATCAAGGTGAAGCGCGGCAAGTCGATTCGGACCGAGCGCGCCGACGGCCCTTCGCCGATCATCAGATCGAGCGCGCGATCTTCCATCGCTGGATAGAGCACTTCCTCGACTGCGGGATTGAGCCGGTGAATCTCGTCGATGAACAGGACGTCGCCATCCTCGAGGTTGGTAAGCAGGGCGGCGAGGTCGCCGGACTTGGCGATGACCGGTCCCGAGGTGGCGCGAAAGCCGACGCCCATCTCCCTTGCGAGGATGCCGGCCAGCGTCGTCTTGCCGAGACCTGGGGGACCGTGGAACAGGACATGGTCGAGCGCCTCGCCCCGGCTTTTTGCGGCATGAACGAAGACTCGCAGATTCTCGCGCGCCGCCTGCTGCCCGATGAACTCGTCGAGACTTTTCGGCCGTAGCGCCGCGTCGGCGTCTTCAGCCGTGCGCTCGGGCGTCGTGATGCGGGCAGGGTCCGTGGCCATCCGTAGCGTTGATTCGCAGATGGATGGGCCTACGACAAGCACGGGCGGGAGGGGAAAGCGAATGAACCTCGATCGAAGGACGGTTCTTGCCGGGACTGCAGCGACGTTGGCCGCGAGCTCCGCCTTGGCGGCCAGGCGGGCGCGCTATCCGGCCTGGTATTCGAATGCGATCGTCATCGACGGTCTCGGCGGGATCGGCGACCCTTACGGACAGGACAAGGAGCTTCGCCTGACCGATCGAGCGTGGGCGGAGTATCGGATGACGGGCCTCACGGCCGTTCGCGACACGCTTCTGCCGGTCGGAAATTATGCGGACTCGTGGGAGCAGTTTCAGAAGAACCTGACCGATTACAAGAATGGGCTGCTTGCCAATCCGGAGCGGCTCAAGCTCGTAGAGAAGGCGTCCGACATCACCGCTTGCAAGCGTGAGGGGAAGCTGGGCATCATTCTGGGCACGCAGGACACTGCCATGGTCGGCCCCGCGCTCGACCGTCTCGCCCAGATGAAGAAGGACGGCGTCCGCTGCGTCCAGCTCACTTATAACCTGCGCAATCTCAGCGGCGATGGATCCATCGAGCCGGGGAATGCCGGCCTGTCCAACCTCGGCAGGAAGACGATCGAGCGGATCGAGGCCGAAAAGCTTCTGCTCGATCTTGCCCATGGCGGGGCCCGGACCATCGACGAAGCGATCGCCTTTGCAAAGCGCCCGCTGACCATCAGCCACACCGGCGCGCGGGCGCTCTACGATCATCCGCGCAACGTGTCCGACGCAGCGATCCGCGGAGTCGCCGACAAGGGCGGTGTCGTCGGCGTCTATTTCATGCCCTACCTCGCCGCGAACATGCATCCGAGCGGCCCAACCTTGCTCGACAATATCGAGCACATCGCGAAGGTCGCCGGCGAGGACCATATATCGATCGGTACGGACGGCGGCGTCCTGCCGCTCGTCATCGATGCCAAGGCGCGGGAAGATGCGAAAAAGGCCTATCAGGAGCGCACTGCCGCCGGGATCGCCGCTCCCGGTGAAGGACCCGACGTCTTCACGGTCGTCGAGGACTACAACTCGATCGACAAGCTCGAGCGGCTCGGCAACGACCTCATGAGGCGCGGCTGGACGACGACGCAGGTGGAGAAGCTGCTCGGCCGCAACCTGCTGCGACTCTATGGAGACGCGTGGGGCGGCTGATCAGTCGGAATGCTGGACGTCGTCGCCCAGGATTTCGACCCAATCGTGCTTGCGGCGTTCCCACACCGAATAGTCGATTCCCGCGAAATAGGGGTCGTCGAAGGCACCGAGCGGAATGGCGACCAGGTCCGGATAATTGCCGCCGCCGTAATGCACGGTCGACCCGCAGTCCGGGCAGAAGTGGTAAGTCGTCGTCTGGCCGCTGTCGGCCGTACGGGTCCAGCTGCTGGCGCGGCCCTCGATCCTCACGCACTCTGCCGGCCAGCGCGCCTGAGCGGAGAACACGCTCCCGGTCCGCTTCTGGCAAGCGAGGCAGTGGCATACGGAAATTCGCACCGGCTCGCCCTCGGCGACCGCCGTCAGCTGCCCGCATCGGCAGGAGGCGAGACGCTCGGTCACGCCCGGATCTCGATCGGCGTTCCGTCGGGGACTGCTCGATAAAGCCAGCCCATCTCGGAGTCAGTGAGCGCGATGCAGCCCTCGGTCCAGTCTACTCTCAGGTGTCGGCTGCCGACCCAGCCTCGGCCGTTGGGAAGACCGTGGATCATGATGTCGCCTCCAGCCTTGAGGCCACGAGCGGCGGCCTGGGCCGACTGCTCCGGCGTCGGATAATCGATCCGGAGGGAAAGATGGTAGGCGCTCTCAGGGTTGTGCGCACTGATCCTGTATAGACCTTCCGGCACCCGGCCGTCGCCCTCGCGTTCCTTGGGCTTCAGCCCGCCGCGCCCGAGCGCCACGCGGAACTCGCGGACAATCTGGCCACCCTGATACACCGCCATCCAGTGCTGGGACTTGCTGACGTAGATGTGATCCACGATCACCGATGGCGCGGCTTCGCAGCGATTGGTTCGATAATTCCATGCGCCCGCGGCATCGAGGCAGCGGTCGATCGCAACGAAGTTGCTCGAGCCTGCTGCGTAGGCGGCGAAGGACAAAGGTGCGGCAACCGCGAGGATCACCGCCCACCTTCTCATCTCGCGGCCTTCTTCAGGGCCAGGCGGACCAAGGCATCGAGCGAAGCGTCCGTGCCGAGCTCATCCTGCGCGGCATTGACGGCGGCGCTCGCGTCCGCTGGCTTGAACCCGAGGTTGGCCAAGGCCGAAAGCGCATCTGCGGCGGCTCCGCCGCGCGGCGCCGGTGCAGCTCCGCCTATGGCCGCGACGCCGAGCTTGCCCTGAAGCTCGTTCGCGATCCGGGCGGCGAGCTTGGGCCCGACACCGTTGGCGCGCCCGATCATGGCTTTGTCTTCCTGGGCAACAGCCCGTGCGAGCTCATCGGGCGAAAGGACCGACAGGATCGCCAGCGCGAGGCGGCCGCCGACGCCCTGGATCGAGGTCAAAGCGCGAAAGGCGTCACGCTCGGCCGTCGAGCCGAAGCCGAAAAGGGTCCAGGCGTCTTCGCGGACCTGCAGCTCGGTGAGGATCATCACGTCGCCGCCGATCGGACCGAGCGCGTCCAGCGTGCGTGCGCTCATCTGGACGAGATAACCGACGCCGGCGACGTCGATCACGGCACCGTCGCTGCTAGTTTCGGCGAGCTTTCCGGACAGGCGCGCAATCATCGGCGATAGGCTTAAGCGATGCGCCGCGCGGTCGCCAGATGATGCGCATGCGTGATCGCAACCGCCAAGGCATCGGCTGCATCGGGCCCGGCGATCTTGGTCCCGGGCAGCAGCCGCGCAACCATCGCATGCACCTGCGACTTGTCCGCCCCGCCTGTCCCAACGACGGCCTTCTTGACCAATGTGGGCGAATATTCGCCGACCGCCATTCCGACCCGAGCGGCGCACAATAGCGCGACCCCCCGAGCCTGCCCGAGCTTGAGTGTCGATTGCGGATTCTGATTGACGAACACCTCCTCGACCGCCGCCGCCTCCGGCCTGTGCTCGGAGATCACGGCCTCGAGTTGCTCGGCGAGCCGCGCGAGCCGCTGCGCCAGCGGAAAGGCGGCGTCCGATCTAAGATGGCCGTTCGCTATGTGGGAAAGCCGATTGCCCTCAGCTTGGATGATCGCCCAGCCGGTCGTGCCGAGTCCAGGGTCCAAGCCCAGGATCCTCACTTCCCCTC
>JBKPJK010000491.1:0-1465 GCA_046730635.1 Pseudomonadota bacterium
CGAGGTAGTGCTGCGAACCTCCGCATGATCGTCGACCAGCAGAATGCGGAGCTTGCGCGTGGTCTTCGCGCGTTTCTCTTCCTTCGCCGGAGCCGGGGTGGCCTTTTGTGCGTCGGGTGCACGCGGTAGCCACAACTCAGCCGTCGTGCCCTGACCCACTTCGCTGCGGATGCGGAACGCGCCGTTCGACTGCTTGGCGAAGCCGTAGACCATGCTGAGGCCCAAGCCGCTTCCCTTGCCCAGCTCCTTCGTTGTGAAGAAGGGCTCCGTCACTCGCTCCAGCACTTCGGGCGCAATCCCCGTGCCGGTGTCGGTAACCGAGAGCCGGACGTAGTCGCCCGGCGGAAGCTCTGCCCAGTTCGCGCCGCACAGCGGACGGTTTTCTGCAGTCAGCGTCACCGTTCCTCCCGCGGGCATGGCGTCGCGCGCATTGATGATCAGGTTGACGAGCGCCAGCTCCAGCTGCGCCTGGTCGGCAAACGCGTTCCAGACCTTCTTGTCGCCACGCCACTCGATGTTCACCAGGCCACCGAGGGTGTGCGTGAGAAGGTCCCAGACCGCGTCCTGCAATGAAGTCAGGTTAATCGGCTTCGGCTCGAGCTTCTGTCGGCGCGCAAATGCGAGGAGCCGGCGCACAAGCTCGCTCCCCTGCTCGGCGGCGCGCTTGGTCATGCTGAGGATCTTGCGCTGATCTTCCGTGAGTTCGGCCCGCTTATCGAGCAAGCCCAAGCCACCGATCACCGCCGCCAGCAGATTGTTGAAGTCGTGCGCGATGCCGCCGGTCAGCTTGCCGATCGCGTCCATCTTCTGCGCCTGGACAAGCTGGCTTTCGAGCGAGCGTTGCTCGCTGATGTCGGTCAGCGTTCCGGCGAACTCGACCGGGCGCCCTTCCCCATCCTTCAGCAGTACGGCCTGGTCGAGCAGATGCTTGAACGTGCCATCAGCGCACTGCCACCTATATTCGATCGAGGAACGGCCTGATTTCCGGCGCGCCTCGATCGCGGCGATGGTGCGATCGCGGTCGTCCGGATGCAGCCGGTCGAGCCAAATGTCCGGCTCTTCCGCGATCTGATCGAACCTGAAGCCGGTAATCCCCTCGAAGTCGCCGCTCACATAGTGGGGCTGACGGCGGCTCGCATCATATGGCTCGAGGTAGAGCACCATTGGCAGCGACTGGATGATCGCCGCCTGGCGCTGTTCGGCGAGGCGAAGCTCCTGCTCTGCACGCAGCCGTTCGGCATTGGCGCGCAAGGTAGCATCGAGCAGCGCCTGCTCCTGCCGTGCCTTTCGCTCGATCTCCTTGGTTTTAGCGAACAGGTCGACGAAGACGGCGATCTTGGAGCGCAGCACCACCGGATCGACGGGTTTGAAGACATAATCGACCGCGCCCATCGAATAGCCGCGCAGCAAATGCTCGGCTTCCTTGTTCACCGCCGACAGGAAGACGATTGGAATGCCCTTGGTC
>JBKPJK010000492.1:0-1617 GCA_046730635.1 Pseudomonadota bacterium
TTCTTTTCTCTCTTGCCCCCGGCGCGGATTCGCGCCCGGAAGGACCTTTGTGAGACGGTCCGGAGCGGCATGCAAGTGCCGTTTTTTCATCGAAGTGCAATAAATGGCCTTGACATAGGAATCAGGCCGAAACTGCACGAAATTGGCGAAAAACAGCCGTTTTCTTGATTAGACCGGCGTTAACGAGTCCCGCGAATCGCGGGAATTGCTGCATTTTTTAGACCGTTCTGAAACAACAAAGGCCGCCGGTTTCCCGACGGCCCTTAACGCAGTTGTTTCAAAGCTGTTCAGCCGAGCGACGCAACCCGCTTCGACAGCCGCGAAATCTTGCGCGCGGCCGTATTCTTGTGAACGACGCCGCGCGCGACGCCACGAGCCATTTCCGGCTGGACCTTCTTCAGCGCTTCAGCGGCATCGGCCTTCTTGCCCGACGCGATTGCCGATTCGACCTGCTTGATGAAGGTGCGAATACGGCTGATTCGCGAATGGTTGATCTCAGCCCGGTTCGCGTTCCGGCGGATGCGCTTCTTGGCCTGCGGCGTGTTCGCCATTTTATTCCTCTAGCTCAATGAAAAACGGCGCGGCCCAAAGGCTCGCACCGAAGTGGCGGCTCCCCTACCCTCAACGGGCTTCGAGGTCAACGCTGGCAGCGCGGACAATAGAAGGTGGAGCGGCCGCCCTGGACGATGCGCCTGACTTCGCCGCCGCAGCCGCACGGCTTCCCTTCCCTGTCATAGACGGCGAAGCTCTTGGGGAAGTATCCAAGCTCGCCGTCGGGCGAAGCGAAATCGCGAAGCGTCGAGCCCCCCGCGGCAATGGCTTCGTCCAGCACGTCGTGAATGGCCGGCACGAGCTTGTTCAGCCGTTCGAGCGAAACGCTTCCGCCCGCCCGCTTGGGATGGATGCCTGCGCGGTAGAGCGCCTCGCACACATAGATGTTGCCAAGCCCAGCGACGATCCGCTGGTCGAGAAGGAGCAGCTTGATGGGCGCGGCCCGCCCCGCGAGGCGGCGCCTGAGCTCGCGGGCATCCAGGTCGAGCGGCTCCGGCCCCAGCGCCTTGAACGGTGGCCATTCCTGCAGCTCGTCGGAACGGACGAGGTCGAGGGAGCCGAACCGCCGCGCGTCGTTCAGCGCGAGCCGCCGCCCCTCCTCGGTCTCGATAATGAAATGATCGTGCTTCGCCGTCTCGGTCGGATCGATCCGCCAATGTCCCGACATCCCCAGGTGGAAGACGAGGGTGTCGCCGCGATCGGTGGCGATCGTCCCGTACTTTGCCCGCCGGCCGAGGTTGGTCACTCGCGCGCCGCTCAGTCGCTGGCCAAGGTCGTGCGGGAGCGCGCGCCTCAGGTCCGGGCGGCGGGCTTCGACCCGCTCGATCCGGCGTCCTATGAGCACTCGCTCAAGGCCGCGGACGGTCGTCTCGACTTCAGGAAGCTCGGGCATGGAGCGCCGATATGGCGAAGGGCGTTCAACGTCGCTAGAGGCGCGTCACCCCTGAGTAGCGAGGCCATGAGCGACAAGGTCAATTTCGGCGACGAGCTGGTCAGCCCCGAAGAGAAGACGCGTCGCGTCGGCGAAGTCTTCAGCTCCGTCGCGCGCCGCTACGACATCATGAA
>JBKPJK010000493.1:0-2971 GCA_046730635.1 Pseudomonadota bacterium
ACGGGACGCAATGCAGCACTCATCCGGGCAATGGTGGGCTTGGCTGCCGACCTCAAAATGCAGACCACGGCCGAGGGCGTGGAGACGCAGGAAGAGCTCCAACTGGTGCGCGATCTCGGCTGCTCGCTGGTTCAAGGATACATCTTCGGCAAGCCGATGCCGGCGGACGAAGCGCTGGAACTCGCCAACAGGGGTGCGGCGACCCTGCCTGCGCAATATCCGCCCCGCGAGCCGCGCATGCGCATCATCCGCGCGGCGTTGCTTCACCATCAGGGGCGGGTGCTCGGCGCTCGGCTGCGCAACATTTCCAGCGGAGGAGCCTTGGTCGAGTGCCGAGAGGAAATGCCGGTCGGCGCGGAGATCCAACTCGACTTCGCAGCTGGCGGATTGATCGAGGCAGAGGTGCGTTGGACCAAGGGCACGCAGTTCGGGTGCCAGTTCAAGGAAAAGTTCGACTTGAAGCTCCTCCAACAGACGAAACCGGCGGTCAAGTCGACCTCCGTCATGAGGCCCACGTACCTGACGGGAACCGACACCGGTTCGGCGGAGGGGAAATAGCATCCAGTGCCGTCGCGGAGAGTCGTCTGCCTATTGTGAACCCGAATTCATGGAACGGCTCGTTCCGAGGTCGCGTTGCTCTTTTCCGATTAGGGAAGGAGACCAAGATGAAAACCGTCGTCTCAATCGCTGCCGCGACCGTGCTCGCCATGGCTGCGACTTCGCCTGCTGTGGCCCGTGAGGGCTGCGGTGAGGGGTTCCATCGCACCGCGAACGGCATGTGCCGCGCAAATCGGGGAACCGAGCAGCGCTGGATCGAAGGCCATTACTATCATGGCCAGGGATATTGGCACCAAAACCGGTGGTACCATCATCGCCATCGCCAGAATGGCGTCTGGGTTTACCTCTAAGCCGTGAGCGTCAGCCCGCGTTCTTTGCCAGCCACTGCTCGAGCCATTTGATCGTGTAATTGCCGGCGAGGAACTCGGGGTCGCGAACCAATTTCTGGTGGAGCGGGATGGTCGTTTTCATTCCCTCCACCACATATTCCTCGAGCGCTCGCTTCAGCCGGCGAATGCAGCTGTCGCGGTTGGAGCCATAGACGATCAGCTTACCGATCATGCTGTCGTAGTAAGGCGGCACCTTATAGCCGGTGTAGAGTCCGCTATCGACGCGCACGTGCATTCCGCCGGGCGCAACATAGTTTTTCACGAGCCCCGGGGAGGGCGCAAAGGTCTCGGGGTCCTCCGCATTGATGCGGCATTCGATCGCGTGACCGTGGAGGTGGACCTGCTCCTGGGTGCAGGAGAGGCCTTCGCCTGATGCCACGCGGATCTGCTCGCGCACGAGGTCGATGCCGCTGATCATCTCGGTCACCGGATGCTCGACTTGGAGCCGAGTGTTCATCTCGATGAAGTAGAACTCACCGTTCTCGTAGAGGAACTCGATCGTGCCCGCGCCGCGATAGCCCATTTCGCTCATCGCCGTGCGGACGATTTCGCCCATGTGATGGCGTTCTTTCTTGGTGAGGACCGGCGACGGCGCTTCCTCGAGCACTTTCTGGTGACGGCGCTGAAGCGAGCAATCCCGCTCACCGAGGTGGATCGCGCCGCCCTTGCCATCGCCGAACACCTGGAATTCGATGTGGCGTGGGTCGGCGAGATATTTTTCCATGTAGACGGTGTCGTCGCCGAAGGCGGAACGCGCCTCCGCAGCGGCTTGGCTCATCAGGCTCTCGAGCTGACCCTCTTCGGGCACGACCTTCATGCCTCGGCCGCCGCCGCCCGACGCCGCTTTGATCAGGACGGGGTAGCCGATCTCCGCGGCGAGCCTCTTCGCCTGGGCAACCGACTTGATCGCCCCATCGGACCCGGGGACTAGCGGAAGGCCCAGCTTCGCGGCCGTGCGCTTGGCCTCGATCTTGTCGCCCATCGTCCGGATGTGCTCGGGCTTCGGTCCGACCCAGACGATATTGTGGCTCTCGACGATCTCAGCAAACTGCGCATTCTCGCTGAGAAAGCCGTAACCGGGGTGGATCGCGTCGGCGTGGACGATTTCCGCCGCCGAGATGATGTTCGGGATGTTGAGATAGGATTCGGTCGCCGGTGGAGGGCCGATGCACACGGTCTCGTCGGCGAGCCGGACGTGCATCGCATCGGCGTCGGCGGTCGAATGGACCGCGACCGTCGTGATCCCCATCTCATGACAGGCGCGATGGATACGCAGCGCGATCTCGCCGCGGTTGGCGATCAACAGCTTCTTGATTTGCATGCGTGCGGCCTTCAGCCGATGATCAGGAGCGGCTGATCGAACTCGACCGGCTGGCCGTCCGAGATCATGATCTTCTTGACGACTCCGCCGGACGGCGCGGTGATCGGGTTCATCACCTTCATGGCTTCGACGATCAGCAGAGTGTCACCCGCCTTCACGGGCTTGCCGACCTCGATGAATGGGTTGGCCCCGGGCTCCGGCGACAGATAAGCCGTTCCCACCATAGGCGACTTGACGCTTTCTCCGACCACTTCTTCTTTCGCCGGCTCGCCCAGGTCTTCCTTGGCATGCATCGGAGGCCCGCTAAGCGCAGGCGCCATCGGTGCTGCAAACGCCTGCGGAGCGCCGAGCAGCGCATGCGTCTCACGCTTGACCTTGATCCGCCGGTCGCCGTCCTCGATCTCGATCTCGGTCAATTCCGTGTCGGTGAGCAGCTGCGCGAGCTCTCGCACGAGGGCCGGGTCGATGCGCATTGCGCCTTTGTCGCCGGAGCCTGCGGGATCCTTCGGTGGGGCCATTACTCTTCCTGTTGTCTGCTTGGCGCAGCGCTCTGTCAGACGAGCGCGCTTCCGTCCACCCTCAACGCACTTGGCGCCAGTGAACTCCCCTCCTATTTGCAGGCCGCAATGAGCCTCGATGGAAGCCTTGGAGTCCGCGTCAATGGCGAGCATCGCCGCCTTCCCGGCGGAATCAGCATCGCCGA
>JBKPJK010000494.1:0-2850 GCA_046730635.1 Pseudomonadota bacterium
GTTCGAACCGGCCGACGCACAGCCTTATCAATATCGGGATGGCCGCTGGCTCATCGTCGAGGCCGAAGAGCCCGCGCACTGAGCTTGTCGGAAGCGGCGACGGTCGCCTAGACGCGCTGCATGGCGCTTCCTGAAGATTTCGACCTCGCCGAATTCGTGTCTCGCACGTTTGCGGAGGATCTCGGCAAGGGCGGCGACGTCACCTCGAACGCCACCATCCCGGCCGATGCGAGCTTCACGGCCCAAATGAACGCGCGAGTATGGATTGCGGTCGCCGGGCTCGATATCGCCGCTGCATTCTTTCGCAGGCTCGACCCCGAGGCACGGATCGAGCAACTCGTTCGCGACGGAGATTGCGTTGAGCCGCGCACCACGCTGATGCGCATCGAGGGAAACGCGAGGGCCCTGCTGACCGCGGAACGTTCGGCGCTCAATACGCTTCAGCACCTCTCCGGTGTTGCAACGCTGACCCGTCAATATGTGGACGCGATCGCTGGAACCGGCGCGATCCTGCTCGATACCCGCAAGACCGTGCCGGGGCTTCGCGTGCTCGAGAAATATGCGGCGCGGATGGGCGGCGCGCAAAACCATCGCATGCGCCTCGACGACGGGGTGCTGATCAAGGACAATCACGTGGCCGTGTGCGGCGGGGTCGCAGAGGCGGTGCGCAGGGCCAAATCCGCCAATACGGGCCTTCAGGTGCAGGTCGAGGTCGACCATATCGATCAGATCGAGCCGGCCCTTTCAGCCGGAGCGGACCGCCTGCTGCTGGACAATATGCCCGCGCACGTCCTTCGCGAGGCGGTGGCGCTCGTCCGGAAGCGCGTGCCGCTGGAGGCTTCGGGCGGCGTAACGCTCGAAACCATCCGCGAGATCGCCGAGACCGGCGTCGATTACATCTCTGTGGGCCGGATCACCCAATCGGCTCCGGCCGTCGACATCGGATTGGATTATCGCCTCCGGGACAAGCCGTAGGGTACGCGTCCGAAACAATACCTATGGAAGCTTTCGCCGATTGGGCGCACAGGCGCGCTCACAGGGGGTGAGGAGTCTTCCGATGAAACCCTTCAGAATCGCATTTGCGGCAGCCTTGCTCGGCTCAGCCGCCACCGCGCAGGCACAAGGACACTGGCACGGTGGTGGTGGTGGCGGTTGGCACGGGGGCGGCGGCTGGCACGGTGGTGGTGGTGGCGGTTGGCACGGCGGCGGCGGCTGGCACGGTGGTGGCGGCTGGCACGGCGGATGGGGTGGCTGGCACGGCCACGGCCACGGTCACGGCTGGGGCAGCGGGGTGGTGATCGGCGTCGGGCTCAACCCGTTCGGCTATGGCTATGGTTACGGCTACCCGGCCTACGGATACGGTTACGGTTATCCGGCCTACGCCTATCCTGCTTACGGCTACGGCTATCCGTACGGTTATTACGGTTACCCGTACGGCGGGTACGGTTATCCCTATGCGTATCAGTCGAGCTACTACGGCTATCCCGGTTACGGATATGCACACCCCTATAGCGGCTATGGGAGCTACGGCGGCTATTACGGCTATCAATGTGGCAACCCGGCTGCGGGCGCGGTCGCCGGAGGCGTGGCGGGTGCAGCCATCGGAAGCGCGGTGGCCGGCCATGGCAATGTCGGCGAAGGCGCCGTGATCGGCGGAGCGATCGGCGCGGTGACCGGGGCGACTGCAGCGAGAGGCTATTGCTGACGCTCGGGACGTTGCTGTCGATACTGGACCTTCAAAATGAGTAGGGGCCCGGAACCTCCCGGGCCTCCTTAACTTTTTTGGCGCATTGGAAACGAACCCGCCCTATATGGCGGAGTGAGAGAGGCGCCTTCGCGCCGGGAGAGAGAGATTGTTCAAGGGCCTGCAGCCCATCCTCTATGGCGGGCGCGAAGTCTGGCCGCTGGTCGAAGGCGGCAAGGGCGTCAGCGCCACAAACCACGCGAGCTCGGGCGCCTGGGCGGCCGCTGGTGGGATCGGGACTGTCAGCGCAGTCAACGCGGACAGCTATGACGCCGAAGGGCGCATCATTCCGCAGGTTTATGAAGCGCTCACCCGTCGCGATCGTCACGAGGAACTGATCAAATATGCGATCGACGGCGCCGTCGCGCAGGTGCAGCGGGCCTACGAAATGGCGTCCGGCAAGGGTGCGATCAACATCAACGTGCTGTGGGAAATGGGCGGGGCGCAGCGCGTGCTCCACGGCGTTCTGGAGCGCACCAAGGGTCTCGTCACCGGCGTAACCTGCGGCGCGGGCATGCCCTATAAGCTGAGCGAGATCGCCGCCTCCTACGGCGTCAATTACCTGCCGATCATCAGCTCGGCACGGGCATTCAGCGCTCTTTGGAAACGCGCCTACCACAAGGCGGCCGAATGGCTTGCGGCCGTGGTCTACGAAGACCCCTGGCTGGCGGGGGGACATAACGGCCTGTCGAATGCCGAGGACCCTCGCGCGCCACAGGATCCCTACCCGCGCGTCGCCGCTCTCCGCGCCACGATGCGCGAGCAGGGGATCGCCGACACCGTCCCGATCGTCATGGCCGGCGGCGTCTGGCGGCTCGACGAGTGGGAAAATTGGATCGGCAATCCCGAGCTCGGGCAGATCGTTTTCCAGTTCGGAACGCGGCCGCTGCTGACGCAGGAAAGCCCTATTCCGCCCGACTGGAAGGCGCGCCTGCTGACGCTCGAGGAAGGGGACGTCCTGCTGCATCGCTTCTCACCGACGGGCTTCTACTCGTCGGCCGTGCGCAACCCGTTCCTTCGCAACCTCGAAGCGCGAAGCGAGCGGCAGGTCGCCTACACCAAGGATCCGATCGGCGATCACCATTTCCAGCTCGACGTCGGGATCG
>JBKPJK010000495.1:0-2746 GCA_046730635.1 Pseudomonadota bacterium
GCGCAGCTGACCACCACCGCGCAAGGAAAGCCGAGTCTGCTTCGTCTGCGGGCCTATCGGTCCGACCCTGACGCCCATCTTCTTGGATTCATGCATGCGACGCACATCGGGGTCGGCGACGTAGAAAGCTTCGACGACGGACTGACGGGGGTCGCGGCCGCAGGGAGGGGCGCAGTCGTCACCAACCGTCCGCTCGCAACTCGCGCGGCATTCGACCGCACCCGGTTCGAAGGCGATTTGCCGAGCGGCTGGGAGGCCGAGATCTACCGTAACGGGGAGCTGCTCGGTTTCGCCAAGCCCGACGGCACCCAGCGCTATGTCTTTGACAATGTGCAGCTTCTGTATGGCGAGAACCGGGTCGAGATCCGCCTCTATGGACCTCAGGGTCAAATGCGAACGCGTGAAGAGGTGATTGATGTCGGCCAGGACAACGTCCCCGCCGGCAAGACCTGGTACTGGGCAGGCTTCAACCAGCCCAGCCGGGACGTCCTCGAGCTGGAAAAGCCTCCCGATAGCTCCGCACCGCTTCCAAAGGCGCAAGCTGCAGTATCGGTAGAGCATGGCATCGACGACCGAACGTCGGTGGGCGTGCTCGCTCGCGCACTTTTGGTCGGCGACCAACATTTGACCTTTGTCGAGGGCAAGGTTCGGCGATCGATCGGGGCGGCTTTGGTCGAAGTCGGCGCGGCTCGAGAATCGAACGGCGGCATGGCCGCGCATGCCCAGATGATCGGCAAGGTCGGCAGCGTGAACATCTCCGCCGAGGCGCTTATCGCAAGCGATTTTCATTTGCAGGGCGGCCTGGCGCAGAGTTCGCGCGACCTGAGGGTTTCGCTCGATGCGCCACTGCACATCGGTCGGACCGTGTTTCCGGCACACGCCGAAATGCGAATGACCGATCATCGCGATGGTACGAAATCACTCAATGCTGCGGCTCGGCTCTCAGCCAATTTCGACCGATTCAATCTTGCGACGGACCTCGTCTACTCGAAGCAATATGTTCCTCTCGGGCTGGGGTCGGCTGGGGAATTCAACGTCGCGCTGCTCGGCACCGGTCATGTCGGCGACGTGCGGCTCCGGGCGGGGACCAGCTTCGACGTCTCGCCCCGCACGCGATTTCGAACTGCGGAACTCTCGGCTTATTGGTCGAAGGACGAGTTTGCGGATTGGGAGGGCGAACTCGCATATGACGCGCCGACCCGTCGCGCCCGTGCCCGCGTCAGCTACGTGCGCCGGTTGAGCACCTTGGCCGCCGCCTTGACCGCCGAGGCTGCGAGTGACGGTTCGGTCGCCTTAGGCCTGAACCTCAATTTCTCGCTCGACCCCAGTCACGGACTTTCACTGTCGAGGCGCCCTCTTGCGCAGGCCGGTTCGGTCCGCGCGGTGGTCTATCGCGATCTCAACGACAATGGTGTGCGCGACCCTTCCGAGCCGCCTGAGAAAGGCGTGCTGGTGACGACCGGCACGATGGTTTCGGATCATCCGACGAACGCCAACGGCGCGATCACCGTCGGAGGGCTGATCGCTTACCAGCCCATTACCGTCGGGCTCGACGAGGCAAGCCTGTCCGATCCGATGCTAGTTCCCAAGAAGGCGCTCCAGGTCGTGGTTCCGCGTCCTGGAATCCCGGCCGAGGTGCAAATCCCTCTCGTCGGCGGAGGCGACATAGAAGGTGCCGTCGTCAAGAGCGCGGAGCTGGGCTTCGAAGGTTTGGACCTGGAACTGGTCGACGCGACCGGCAAAGTCGCGGCTACTGCGAGGACTGATTTCGACGGTTTCTTCTTGTTCGATCGCGTCGCCTACGGCCGCTATGTCGTCCGCATAGCAAGAGATTCCGCAGCAAGCGCAAAACTCGTCGCGGATCTCGGGATCACCGTTCAGGTCAGTGTCGACAAGCCGGTGGTACGCACCGGCGCGATCCATCCGACGCCTCTGCCGACGATTGCCTCCGCCGGCGCGGTGCAAGCAACGAAATAGTTCGCCCGTCGTCGACCGGCTTGGACCAAGCTCAAACTATAGAAATGGTGCGGTCGAGAAGACTCGAACTTCCACGGCCTTTCGGCCACAGCGACCTCAACGCTGCGCGTCTACCAGTTCCGCCACGACCGCACGTCATGAAATAGCGGGCTGACCCGAACGGCCGCCGCCACTGGCAAGGCGGCGCCTCTAGCAAAGCGTCCAGAAGGGCGCAATGCCGTCTGGTCCGCCTCGAATTCGCACCATTTCGGCACAAAGGTTAATGTCGACTTTACCATTGCAGAGCCTAAACGTTAGGCTTCTGCGATGTTGTTCCTTCTTGTCGCCGCCGCTGCTGTTTCGACGCCCACGGGCGGATCGTTTACACGCGTCGGTGCCACGGTTCAGGCACGAGCCATGGTCCGGATTGTGCCGGCGGTCAGCCTGCGTTTGGGAGAAGGCGCGTTAAGCGGCGAAGCACCGCCAGCCCAATTCACCAAGGTGCACACGGACGGTGCGATTCGCCCCGCGAAGCTCATAGAATTCCAATAAATCAGTAACTTAGGCTTTTGAATCGCCCAAAGTGATGGTAAGTTCGTCCCCTCCTGCGGGGACGTTCACCTCGGCGCTGTTGAAGGGAACGCTGGCGCCAGCCGCCAACGTCCGTGCCGGCGGCGCGATCGTCCAGCTGTAAACGACCTTACCAGCCTTGCTCCTAAGCTGCGCTTGCAGCGGCGGCACTTCCTGCTCCTTCGAGGTCGGATTGATGACCCGACCCGTAACGGTGAGG
>JBKPJK010000496.1:0-4120 GCA_046730635.1 Pseudomonadota bacterium
TATCTGCCGTGGCTCGAGAGCTCACACTTCATTGGCGACAGGAAAGGGTCGGGAACGAACACGAATGCTAAAAAGGCCCGACGGTCGCTCGCGGGCCTTTTCAGGCGCGACTTTCGCGGAGGCTTAGTAACTCGTTGCTTCAGTCTTCTGGCGGGACGCGCTGTGACCGCCGTTCGGGCGACAAGTTGCCATCGGCATCGTCGATGGCGTCAAGCAGTTGACTGAAACACGGCGTCTCTTCGACTGGCCAGAGCCTGTCAAATGTCGGTCCCAGCAAGCGGACGTCATTCTTGGTCAGCAGCCCGATAGCAACAATGCGTTCATGCGCCATTACCTCCCAACGCCCCGATCGGTCACGCGGGCCCAGTCAATACTGGTGTCTGGGTCGAAACCGGACGCTCACACAGAGTCCATTTTGGGTCGAAAGCTCCCATTAGATCGTCGAGCGGAAATCCTGTCTCACGACTTAGTGGGGGTAATATTCCAGCCTTACAGTTGGTTTCCCTTTATAAGTTCGGCAGCCCTCGGCTCCGCCAACTTCCTGATTGGATGAGAAAAAAGGGGCGAAGCGCCAGGCTCCGCCCCCTCTTTTTACGCTCCTCGCCTCAGCCGGTCAGTTGCCCCGCTCGGGTGCAGGCGGCGGCGGAGGCGGAGGCGGAGGCGGTGCCGGGCAGGTATCCGTCGCCGGGATCACCGATCCGTCCGGGCACGTCTGCGTCGCCGGAGGTGGCGGCGGAGGCGGCGGCGGTGGTGGTGGCGGCGGCGGAGCCGGCGGCGCTCCGAAGCTGTAGCTCAGCCCCAGCGAGAAGCCGTGCTGGTTCAGATCCTTGCGGAACGTGCCCTGATAGCCGGCGAAGATCGCGAGCTGCGGACTGGCCTGGTAGTTGATGCCGAGGTCCGCATCGATCTCGTCGTTCTTCGGAGTGACCGCTTCAACCGTAAACGCGGTTGTCGGGTCTCCGTTGAAGATCGCGTTGATATGACCGTGCTGGCTGTCGAAGTTATGCTTGTAGGCCAGCCGAGCATAAGGCGAGATCTGCGCATTCGGGTTCGCCTTGAGATCGAAGCCGATCATGCCGTCGAACCGCTTGGCATCGATGCTGTCGACCGTCAGGTTCGCCGCACCCGCGCCCGATTCCGTGAACTGGTCCAGCTTGCCCGTCGTATAGTCGAAGCCGATGAACGGACGGAGCGCACCGAAGCCGAGATTGAAGTCGTAGCCGAAGGTGCCGACCAGCTTCCACTGATGGCCATGCGTGTCGGCATCGGCCTGGCGGACGATGGACGCCACGTTGATCGACCGGCTCGCATTGACGCTGCCGTGGATGTAGTCGACCTGCAGATCGGCGCTCCACGGACCGCCCTGCCAGCCGCCGTACACGCCGAACTGCCAGCTGTTGCTGTGGCCGTTGCTGTTGCCCAGCGCATAGTCGACCTTGTCCTTCGACCATCCGGCTGCGGCGCCGAGATAGAAGCCGGTCCAGCGATACGTTGCGCCGCCCGTGATGCCCCAGGTGTCGATATCCGACCCGAAGCGGAACGAGCTGTCGTGGCCGCTACCCCATCCGCCATAGCCGCGAAGCCAGAGATCGAGGCCCGGAAGGACGTTCGGAGTCTCGTGCGTCTGGAGGTGGATCTGACGGGAGAACAGCTCACCCTGGTTGAGGAGGGCGCGAACATAGGCGCCGTAGGGCTCCGGGCTCGCTTCGTCGAAGAAGAGCTGAGCCTCGGCCGCCGTCATCGCGTCCACGCCCGAGACGAGGGCCGCGGCGTCGCCCGTGGCGCCTGCTACGAGTCCCTGGAAGCCATTCGCCACGGCGATCTGGTTGGGGGTCGCGCCGGTGCCGATTCCGGTCGCAAAGTCGGTCCGGACTACGGTTAGGCGATACACCTGCTCCGCCCCGGATATCGTCACCACGCCGGTATTCGCCAGGCTGATGAACGGCGACAGCGTGGTGCCGGTGACGCTGGCGAAGGTACCGGTGATCCCGCCGAGCGCGTCGACGACGTCGTAGGTCGCGCCGTTGACATACGGTCCGGCGGGAGTGCCGAGGCCATTGGCCAGATTGATCGCCAAAGTTCCGTCGAGCGCCGCGGTACCCGGCGTTCCGATCACTAGCAGCTGGTCATACCCAGTGCCCGGGACGGCGAGCGGCGTGATGTCGGCCGCCAGCTTGCCGGTGGCACTTTGCGTGTAGGACCCGTCGACGGTGAAGATGCCGGTCGCGGTGCCTCCCGGCGAAAGCGTTCCGTCATTGGCGAAAGCCCCGACGACCGTGCCGGTGCCGACGACGGTGCCACCTGCGAGATTGTTGAGGTTCCCCGTGAGGACTCCCGTCGAGAACAGGTTCAGGGTAGCCCCGCTCGCGACCGTATTGGTCGGCGACGTATATGTCCCGCCGATGGCGAGCGTGCCGGCATTGACGTTGATGCCCGTCGTCAATGTGCCGGTGCCGGTCAGGCTGAACGTCCCGGTGCCTTGCTTGTTGAGGGTATCGATCGTGAGATCGCCCGAGTGGGTCGTTGAACCGTTGTTGCCGCCGGTGGTCAGCGCGAAGCCGCCAAAGACGTCCCCATCGCCGGCTAGGCTTCCGATCGTCTCGTCCGCCAGAAGCTGCAGCGAGCCCGGAGCAGTCACGGTCACTGCAGAGGTGTCGCCGATACCGGTTCCACCCACTGCCAGCGTGCCGTCGTTAATGAAGGTCGCGCCAGTGTAGGTGTTGACGCCGGTCAGCGTCGTCGTGGCCGATCCCGTCTTGGTGACGTCACCGGTACCGCTGATATCGCCACCGTACGTCCCGCCGAGCGAGTCGTCGAACACGAGGTGGGCGTTGTCGACGATGTCGCTTCCGTTGTTGATCGCCGCGTCCTGGAGGACAAGCGTTCCGGTCGTGATGGTCGTCAAGCCGCTGTAGGTATTCGCCCCGCTGAGGGTCAGGATCGCGGAGCCGGTCTTCGTCAGGGCGCCGGGCCCGGAAATGACTCCGGTGAGATCGAGATCGGCGCCTGTGTTGAAGGTGCCCCCGCCAGCCCCGAGAGTAATCGCATTGCTGAGCGATGCGACCCCCGTCGTCTGGAGCGTACCGGCATCGATGTTGATGCCGCCCGTCATCATGTCGTTCGAATCGCCGATTGAGACGGTGCCGCCGGTATTGATGTCGAGCACCGTCCCGGCATTCGAATAGCCGCTGTTGTCGCCGCTGAGCGTCAACGTACCAGCGCCCGACTTGTTGACCGTGCCGGTGCCGGCGAGATCGCTGATCGAATCCGCCCCGGTGCCAAGGTCGATATTGCCATTCACCGTTCCGCCCGCGTTGGCGAGCGTGTCGTCACCGGCGCCGGTCGTGATGTTGCCGGTTACCAGTCCGCTGTTGTTGATGGTGTTATCGCCGTCGCCGAGATCCACATTCCCGGTGATCGTACCGCTGTTGTCGACAGTGTCGTCGCCCGTCCCGGCAGTGAGGGTTCCGGTGAGAGTTCCGGAATTATCCAGCGAATTGTCGCCGTCGCCGAGGTCGACGTTGCCGGTGATCGTACCGCTGTTGTCGACGCTGTCGTCGCCGCTTCCGGCGGTGAGGTTGCCGGCGAGCAGACCCGAATTGTCGAGCGAATTGTCGCCATCGCCGAGGTCGACGTCGCCATTGATGGTACCGCTGTTGTCGACGGTATCGTCGCCATCGCCGACGGTGAAATTGCCGTTGAGCGTGCCGGAATTGTCGAATGAGTTGTCGCCGTCGCCAAGGTCGATGTCGCCGTTGATCGTACCGGTATTGGTCGCCGTATCGTCACCGCCCAATGCCGTAACGTTGCCGTTCAGCGTGCCGTCGTTGGTGAGCGTATTGTTGCCCGCTCCAAGGTCGACGTTGCCAGTGTAGGTAGTACCCAGGCCGACGCTGAAAATGTCGTCGCCCGATCCGAACGTGATCGCTCCGGTGACCGTTCCGCCGTTGGTGATGCTGATGTTGTTGCCGGCGGTGCTCGACCCGACGATCGCCCCGTTGATCGTCCCGCTGTTCGCGAGAATGAGAGCGCCGGTCGACGTGATATTTCCCGTGATCGTCGTGCCGGCCGCGTTGTTGACCGTCAGCGCGCCGGCGGACGTGATATCGCCCGTGAGCGA
>JBKPJK010000497.1:0-2638 GCA_046730635.1 Pseudomonadota bacterium
ACAGTGAAGGTCCCGGTCGGCGATGACCCGGGCAATGCCCCGCCCGCCGAAGATCCTGTTCGTTGCTACGGACCTCTCGACGGGCGGAGGTGTGAACAAGGTCATTCGCGACCTGGCCGTGCTGTTCCGCCGACGGCTCGATGCGGACGTCAGTGTCGTGAACGCCCGTAGCGACAAGGCGTCGAGCTACGCGTTCCCCGACGACATCGAGGTGCAGTCACATCGTCGGCAGTCCCTGCTGTCCTACTTCTTACTGCTGCTCCGCTTGCGCCGTACTCGCCCGAATTTCGTCATCGGATCGTGGACGCAGGACAATATCCTGCTGGCCCTGGCGTTCCTCTTCTCCCGGACGAAGACGGTGCTGGTCGAACATTCTTCGTGGCACTTTCATCACGCAGGGGTCCGGCTTCTACGTAGGCTGGTCTATCCTCTGGCGTCGCATGTAATCGTTCTGAACGGGCGAGATCTCGATCATTACCGCAAGTGGCTGAGCAACGTCCGCCTCATTCCCAATCCGGTCATCGCGCGGGCGGCTGAGAAACACCCACGCGAGAAGCTCATCATCGCGATCGGGCATCTGGAACCGCTCAAGAATTTCGAAGACGCAATTCGAGCGATGGCTCTCTCGCGCCTCGAGGACCAGGGCTGGTCGATGGCGGTCATCGGCTCCGGAAGCAGCGAGTCCCGCTTGCGTGAGACCATAGCCGAGCTCGGCCTGAGCCGGACGGAAATCCGCAACTCCGTGGATGAGCTTGGACCGTGGTACGCCCGCGCATCGCTGCTCCTGGTCACGTCGCGATTGGAAAGCTTCTCCCTGGTGTTGGCCGAAGCCATGCTCGCCGGGGTCATCCCACTCGCCTACGCGACCGACGGGCCATCGTTCATCCTCGAAGATTTCCCGTACCTCCTCGTCGAGCCCGGAAACCTGGAAGCACTGTCAAGACGTCTCACGGAGCTCGCCTCGAGCGGGGAGCTCGATCCGACACGCGAGCGACTTCGAGCATCGATCGAAGCTCGCTTCTCTCCGGACATCGTCGCCGACCAATGGCGCGACGTGATCCAAGTTTGCGACGGACCGGAGCCTTGCTAGGGCTCGCGAATGCCATTGCCGATAGATCCAGTTGAACTCGCCGCAGAGCTGATCCGCTGCCCGAGCGTAACGCCGGCGCGCGGACAGGTGTTCGACGTTCTCGAAGCCGCGCTGCAGCCGCTCGGTTTCGAGGTCCACCGCTGGGTCATGGGCGAGGCGCCGGACGGTCCCACCGAAAACATGGTCGCGATCCGCGGATCGGGCTCGCCCCACTTCGGGTTCGCCGGCCACCTCGATGTGGTCCCGCCGGGCGAGAAGTGGGATGTCGCCCCCTTCGAAGGCCGCATCCAGGACGGACTGTTGATCGGCCGCGGCGCAAACGACATGAAGAGCGCGATCGCCGCCTACGTCGCCGCCCTCTCCCGCCTCGAGCCCACGACCGGAACGCTGTCGTTGCTGATCACGGGCGACGAGGAAGGCTACGCGACCTACGGCACCCCGCGGATCATCGACTGGCTGAACGAGCGGCAGATCAGGCCGGACATGATCCTGATCGGTGAGCCGACGTCGGTCGATCGGCTTGGCGACACCGTGAAGATCGGCCGCCGCGGATCGGTCAACATGTGGATCGAGATTCCAGGGGTCCAGGGTCACGTGGCCTATCCCCATCGCGCGACCAATCCAATTCCCGCTCTGGCGCGGGTGATTGCTGCGCTCGCCGCTCTTCACCTCGACGACGGAACCGAGCAGTTTCCCCCCTCGAACCTCGAGTTCACCGGCATCGACACGCCGACGCACGCAAGCAACGTCATTCCGGGCTCCGCGACCGCACAGCTCAACATACGCTTCAACAATCTGCAGCGTGGTCCGGACCTGGTGAAGATGGTCCAGGATATCGCCGAGCGCGAAGCCCCGGGCAGCCAGGTTCGTGCGCGGATCTCCGGAGAAGCTTTCCTGACGCCGCCGGGTAGGCTCTACGATGTCGTCGTCGAGGCCATTTCGGAGGAGACGGGCGTGGCGCCGGAGCTTTCCACGAGCGGGGGCACTTCGGACGGTCGCTTCCTGATCGAGCTTTGCCCGGTCGTCGACTTCGGACTGCCCAATGCGACGATGCACAAGGTTGGGGAGTGCGCGGCAGTCGAAGACATCCGCTCGCTGTCACGCATCTATGAAAAGATTGTTCGGAAGGCTCTAAGTTAGGCGACCGACTTGGCGGCTCCACGGTTCGCGTTGCCGACCCAGGCGAGGAACTCTTCCTCGAACATCGGCTCGGCGAAGACGAAGCCCTGAACCGTGTCGCAGCCCATGGCCCGCAAGATGTCCGCCTGCGCTACGGTCTCGACTGCCTCAGCGACAACTTCGGCGCCGACGCCCTTGATGAGCTGAATGACGGCCTGAATCACGACGCGAGCTTTCTCACACGTATCGATGTGGCAGATGAGCGAAGGATCGAGCTTCACGCGATCGAGCGGCATCGAGCGCAACCGCGCGATGTTCGAATAGCCGGTCCCGAAGTCGTCGATGGCAATGCGCACGCCGTCGTCCTGAAGCGCACGGATCTCCGTCAGAACGGATTCGCTGACCTCCATCGCGGCGCTCTCCGTGAAC
>JBKPJK010000498.1:0-1714 GCA_046730635.1 Pseudomonadota bacterium
GTTGAGTCCCCATTGCGCGACATAATTATCCTGGACGCGGTAAATCGTCGCGCCGTTCCAATAGTTCGCCCGTGCCAGCGCCTTGATGTTCGCCACATGCACCGGGGCGAATTGCGGCGCGAGCTGGACCACCACGCGCCCGCCATTCGCCAGGTCCATGACGAGCAGGTCGTCGGGCGAGATTGTCCGCCACGCGCTCGGCGGCGCTGCGTCCACGATATCGGCCGGCGTGAGAAGTTTCTTGGCGGGCGCAGCGCCGGTCAGAAGCGCGACGGTGGCCAACAACAGCAATGAACGCATCGACTTCTCCCCCCATTTCAGGCCGGTCTAGCCGAGCATTCGCGCCGCCGCTATCGCCAAGCCATGTACACGGCCACCTTGATGCTGCTGGGTTCGGGCGAGCTCGGACGCGAATTCACCATCGCCGCCAAGCGGCTCGGCTGCCGAGTCATTGCATGCGATCGGTACGAAAATGCGCCGGCGATGCAGATGGCGGACGCGTTCGAAGTCTTCCCGATGCTGGATGGGAAAGCGCTCCGCAAAGCCGTCGAAAAGTACAAGCCCGACGTGATCGTTCCGGAAATCGAGGCGATCGATACCGAGACGCTGGCCACGCTGCAAGGGGAAGGCTGGCACGTCGCTCCGTCGGCGAAAGCGGTGCAGCTCACGATGAATCGCGACGGCATCCGCGACTTCGCCGCGCAACAGATCGGACTCGTCACTTCGAAGTACCGGTTCGCGGAAACACGTGACCAAGCAATCGCCGCCGCCGGCGAGATCGGGCTTCCGTGCGTGATCAAGCCCGTCATGTCGAGTTCGGGCAAGGGCCAGACCACGGCGAAAAGGGCCGAAGAGGTCGGGGCGGCATGGGATTATGCCGTCGAGAATATGCGCGGTGATCGGCCCCGCGTGATCGTCGAGGAGTTCATCAAGTTCGACAGCGAGATCACGCTGCTAACGGTCGCCACGAAAGACGGCGTATTGTTCTGCGCTCCGGTCGGTCACCGGCAGGAGCTGGGCGATTATCGTGAGAGCTGGCAACCGGCCGGGATTCCTCTCGAAGCGCTCCAGTCAGCACGATTCCAGGCCCGCAAGGTCGTGGAAGCGCTCGGCGGCCACGGCATCTTCGGAGTGGAATTCTTCGTTCGCGGCGACCAGGCGATTTTCTCCGAGCTTTCACCTCGGCCGCACGACACCGGGATGGTGACACTGATGAGCCAGTTTCCGAACCAGTTCGAGCTGCACCTGCGCGCAATTCTCGAACTACCGATCCCTTCGATCGAACTGATCGGACCGTCCGCCTCCGCGGTGATTCTCGCTTCGCAGGAGAGCGAAGACTTCTCATACCAAGGCGTGAAGGAAGCGCTTGCCCTGGGTTCGCCCCGGCGGCCCGTCGACCTGCGCCTTTTCGCCAAGCCCAAGACCTTGAAAAACCGGCGGATGGGTATCGCACTCGCTCGCAGCGAGAACGTGGAGGACGCAGTCGAACGGGCCAAGGCTGCAGCCTCTCGGGTCAAGCTTCGTTACTAGCTTCAGGAGGAATCATGCGCGCCAAGCTGCTGACAGCAATGATCGCCAGCCTCGCTCTGACGGCCTGCAACAATAGCGAACCGCAACAGAACGTTACTCGCATCAAGGTTCGCGGCCCCGAGCAGGATCAGTTGAAGCAGCTCGGCGCGCTCGATCTCGCGATCGCGCTCAAGCGGGCGATCTA
>JBKPJK010000499.1:0-7548 GCA_046730635.1 Pseudomonadota bacterium
GTAAAGACCGACCCCGAGATCGCGCCTTTGCCGCCCCACATCAGCTTCAAGGAAGCGAGAAGCTTCATGATGTCCATGGCCAAGGACGACGACGCCGGTCACGTGATCAAGGACACGGCGCGGCAAGTCGTCAACGCGGTGCTACACAAGCAGGATTCGGATTAATTCCGCGGAGCTTGGCGGCGGTAGCTCAACGCTTCGGCGACGTGGATTCGCCCCACCTGCTCGGCTCCGGCGAGATCGGCGATCGTCCGAGAAACGCGGAGGACGCGGACTAGTTCCTCGGAGCTTGGCGGCGGTAGCTGAGGGCCTCGGCGATGTGGATCCGCCCGACCTGCTCGGCGCCAGCAAGGTCGGCGATGGTGCGCGCGACCCGAAGCACGCGGTGAAAGCCGCGGGCGGACAGGCGCATCGCGGCGGCGGCATCGGCTAAAAGCTTGCGCCCTGGATCGTCCGGTGTCGCCACCCGGTCGAGCAGCTCGCCGTCCGCCTCAGCGTTGGTACGGGGACCGTGACCGTTGTAGCGATCCGCTTGGAGCTCGCGCGCGGCGGCCACGCGCAACGCGACTTCGGCACTCCCCTCGGCCGGCGGCGGCAGGGTGAGGTCGGCAGCGGAGACCCCCGGCACTTCCACGTGCAGATCGATGCGGTCGAGCAGCGGCCCGGACACGCGCGCCTGATAATCGGCGGCGCAGCGGGGGGCTCGGCTGCAGGCCAGCGCCGGATCCCCGAGATGGCCGCAGCGGCACGGGTTCATCGCTGCGACCAGCTGGACGCGCGCGGGGAAAGTCACGTGCGTGTTCGCGCGGGCGACGCTGACGTTGCCGGTCTCAAGAGGCTGGCGAAGCGAGTCGAGAACGGCTCTCTGGAACTCGGGGAGCTCGTCGAGGAACAGCACGCCGAGATGCGCCAGGCTGATCTCACCGGGACGGACCCGCAGGCCTCCCCCCACCAGGGCCGGCATCGAAGCGCTATGATGCGGCGATCGAAACGGCCGCCGCCTTCGGATCTTGCCCCCATCGAGCTCGCCGGCGACCGAGGCCACCATGGACACTTCGAGCGCCTCGCTCGGCTGCAACGGCGGAAGGATTCCCGGCAGGCAGGCGGCGAGCAGGGATTTCCCGGAGCCCGGCGGGCCGCTCATAAGGAGATTGTGCCCGCCAGCGGCCGCAATCTCCAGCGCCCGCTTGGCGACCTCCTGGCCCTTCACCTGCGCGAGATCGGGCCCGCCGTCGGGCGCTTCGACATCTGCGTGAGCGGGAGCCGAGACGAGCGCGGTTCCCTTGAGATGCGCCAGCAGCGCGAGAAGGTCGGGCGCAGCGATGACGTCGAGCTCTCCGACCCAAGCCGCCTCGCTTCCCTGCGATGCCGGACAGATCAGCCCTTTGTCCATCGACGAAGCGTGAATGGCCGCGAGCAAAACACCCGGCGACGGTGCGATGCGCCCGTCGAGGCTGAGTTCGCCGACAGCGACATATTGCGAGAGAGTCTCCGCGTCCGTAGCGCCAATCGCTGCGAGCAGCCCGAGGGCGATCGGCAAGTCGTAATGGGAGCCTTCTTTCGGCAGGTCCGCCGGCGACAGGTTCACCGTGATCACCTTCGGCGGAAGCGCCAGGCCGATGGACGACAGAGCGGCACGCACGCGCTCGCGGCTCTCGGCGACGGCTTTGTCGGGCAGGCCGACCACGGTGAACCGCGGCAGCCCGGCCGACAGCTGGACCTGCACCTCCACGGCGCGGGCTTCCAGGCCAAGGTAAGCGACGGTTGCGACGGTCGCGGCCATCAGGCGCGCCCATCCGAATAGGCAACTCCGGTCAGAATTCCCCCTAGCTCGGCGACGCGCCCGTAGCGCGGCGGGACGCCTCGCCGCAAGCGGCTTGCGCGAACCGCGGCGCACGGCCAAATCACGACGGATGTCGACGCGTGATCAGTGGCGGAAATTCATCGACAATCCGGTGGTCGAATGGACGCTCTTCGCAGTCGGCCTCGTCTTGTTGATCGTGTCGCCGCTGGTTGGTGCGATCCCTGGGCCGGGGGGCATCATCGTCGCGGGCATTGGCCTCGCACTGATCCTGAAGACCAGCATGTGGGCGAAGCGCCGCTACGTGAAGTTCAAGCGCTGGCAGCCCAAGGCGGGGCGCTGGACCGACTGGGCGCTGCAGCGCCGCTCGGCCAAGCGGCGGGAAGCGATCCGCAAGGCCGAAGAATCCGGCGGCTCAAGTTGACTTGGGGATGCGCTTCCACTATCGGCGCGCACGACAGCGGCTGCCTCTTTGGGCGGCCCTTTTTCATTTAGTATTTGAGGCATGAGCGATGAAGCGCACTTTCCAGCCGAGCAATCTGGTCCGCAAGCGGCGGCACGGATTCCGCAGCCGCATGGCGACGGTCGGCGGCCGCAAGGTGCTGAACGCCCGCCGCGCGCGCGGCCGGAAGAAGCTCAGCGCCTAATCACGATCCGCAAGCGCGCCGACTTCCTTGCCGCCAACGGCGGCAGCCGCGCATCTACGCCGGGGTTCATCCTCCTCGTCCGCGATCGTCAGGATCGGGACCCGTCGATGCGCGTGGGCTTCACCGTGACCAAGAAGATCGGCGGCGCGGTCGTGCGCAACCGCATGAAGCGCCGCTTCCGCGCGCTCGCCCGCGAGATCGTGCCGCTGAAAGGGTTTGCCGGCTCCGATCACGTCATGATCGGCCGCGCTCGTGGAATCGAGCGCGACTTCGCACTGCTCCGATCCGAGCTGACCAAGGCACTCGACGGCCTTCGCAAATGATCGCCCGCCTGATGATCCTGGTCGCGAAAGCTTGGCAAAAAGGCCCGTCGCAGGTGCTCCCTCCCAGTTGCCGCTATCAGCCGAGCTGCTCGGCCTATGCGATCACCGCAATCCAACGCTATGGGGCCGCACGTGGGGGCTGGATGGCGTTGAAACGCATCTGCCGCTGTCATCCCTGGGGCGGCCAGGGCTACGACCCAGTACCGTGAGGATCTCGACGCAGTGAACGATAACAAGAACATGATTCTCGCGGTGGTGCTGAGCGCGCTCGTGCTGCTCGGCTGGACTTGGGCCGCCAACAAATTCTTCCCGACGTCCAATCCGCCGAGCACCAGGGTCGAAAACGGACGCCCTGTGCCGGTGAACCAGCCACGGACGCAGCCGGTCCCGGCGACTCCCAAGGCGCTGCAGAGCCGCGCCCAGGTCCTCGCATCGACTCCGCGCGTCCGCATCCAGACGCCTTCGCTACAGGGCTCGATCAACCTCAAGGGGGCGCAAATCGACGATCTTCTGCTCGTCGGTCAGACCCAGACGATCGCCAAGGACAGCCCGCCGGTGCGCTTGCTGTCGCCGCTGGGGGGACCCGGCGCCTATGTCGCACAATTCGGCTGGACGGCCGAAGGCAAGCCCGCGCCCGACCTCAGCACCGTCTGGACCTCCGACAGCCCGACGCTGTCGCCTGGCCATCCCGTGACGCTGTCCACACAAATGCCGGACGGCGTCCGCTACCAGCTCAAGATCTCGATCGACGACGGATATCTGTTCACGGTCCAGCAGACCGTGGCCAACGGTTCCGCCACTCCGGTCGTCGTTCGGCCGATCGCTCTTGCCAGCCGCGCCGCCAAGTCCCCGGATCCCGACAGCTGGACCAACCACGTCGGGCCGATCAGCGTGTTCGACGGCAAGGCCCATTACGACGTCAACTGGAAGGACCTGGATCAGGACGGCAACAAGAGCCTTGGTCAAGTCAGCGGATGGCTCGGCTTCACCGACAAATATTGGCTGACCGCGCTCGTTCCGACCGGCACCGTGGTCGGCGACTTTAGGCATTCGCCGAGCGGCGGCTACCAGGCCGACTACGCCGCTGCGCCTGTCACCGTAGCTCCCGGACAGAGCGTAACGACGCAGTCGCGCCTGTTTGCCGGCGCCAAGGAGAAGGTGTGGCTCGACCGCTATGAGAAGGCCGGCATTCCGCTGCTCAGCTATGCGATCGACTGGGGCTGGTTCTGGTTCTTCGCCCGGCCGATCTTCGACCTGTTGATCTTCCTGTTCCGGTCGCTCGGCAATTTCGGCGTCGCGATCATCTGCCTGACGTTGATCGTGAGGGCGATCCTGTTCCCGGTCGCCCAGAAGCAGTTTCAGTCGATGGCGGCGATGCGCAAGGTTCAGCCCAAGCTGAAGGCGATCCAGGAGCGGTTCAAGGACGACAAGCCGCGGCAGCAGCAGGAGATCCTGAAGCTTTACCAGGCCGAGAAGATCAACCCGGCTGCGGGCTGCCTGCCGATCCTTTTGCAGATCCCGGTATTCTACGCGCTCTACAAGTGCCTGCTCGTGGCGGTCGAAATGCGGCACCAGCCGTTCGTCCTGTGGATCAAGGACCTTTCCGCACCTGATCCCCTGACGCCCTTCAACCTCTTCGGCTTTGCACCATGGACGCTGCCCGGCTTCCTCGCCATCGGCATCCTCCCGATCCTCGTCGGTGCAACGCAATGGGTCTCCATGAAACTTAACCCCCAGCCGATGGACCCCGCGCAGGCTCAGGTCTTCGCCATCATGCCCTGGTTCCTGGTGTTCATCATGGCGCCGTTCGCGGCGGGGCTTCAGCTCTACTGGATCACCAACAATATCCTGACCATCGCCCAGCAATGGCACCTCTATAGGAAATTCGGGCTCCACCTGTCGGACACGCATCCGGTTCACACATGATGCCGCGCCCCGACTTGGAGCTCGAGGAGCGCGCGCGAAAGCTGTTCGCCGGACCGATCGAGTTCCTGAAATCGGCGCCGGAGCTCAAGTTCTTGCCCGACCCCGTCGTGCCGGAGATTGCGTTCGCGGGCCGATCGAACGTCGGCAAAAGCTCGCTCCTCAATGCGCTCACGAACCGCAAGGCGCTCGCGCGGACGTCGAATACGCCGGGCCGGACGCAGGAACTGAATTTCTTCGACGTCGGAAGCCCGCTGCAGCTCCGTCTCGTGGACATGCCCGGATACGGCTTCGCCGAGGCACCCAAGGACATGGTGAAGCGCTGGCGCTTCCTCGTGAACGATTATTTGCGCGGCCGCGCGATGCTGAAGCGCGCGCTGGTGCTGGTGGATTCGCGCCACGGGCTGAAGGAAGTCGACCGCGAGGTGATGCGCATGCTCGACGATGCGGCGGTCAGCTATCACATCGTCCTCACCAAAGGCGACAAGGTGAAGCCGTCCGCGCTCGGCGCGCTGTATGAAACGACGGCGATCGAAGCCGCGAAACATCCCGCCGCGCACCCTTCCATCTTCACGACGTCCAGCGAAACCGGTAGCGGCATCCCCGAGTTACGAACCGCGATCCTCGAAGCGGCAACCACCTAGGGGCCACATTTGCTCAAGCTCATTATCGGCAATCGCGCTTATTCCAGCTGGTCGATGCGCGGATGGCTCGCCTGCAAGCAGTCGGGCGAGGATTTCGAGGAATATGTCGTCCCGATGTTCGATGCCGACTGGGAGAAACGGCGCGAGGGCGACGAATTTGCGCCGTCGCTCGGAAAGGTGCCGATCCTCTGGGATGGCGAAATCGTCGTCTGGGACAGTCTGGCCATCATCGAGTTTCTCGCCGACCGGGTGGGGTCGGCGTTCTATTGGCCGGAAGACGAGGGCGCACGCGGAATGGCTCGTTCCATGGCGGCGGAAATGCACTCCGGCTTCGCCAATCTCCGACGCGAGCTACCGATGAACGTGCGCAAGAGCTTCGCCGCCAAGCCGCTCAGCGACGAAGTGACGGAAGAGATCAACCGCATCCTGCAGCTCTGGGCGCAGGCGCGAGCGCGGTTCGGCGGCACCGGCGACTTCCTCTTCGGAGACTGGTGCGCGGCGGACATGATGTACGCGCCCGTCGTCACTCGGCTCATCACCTACGGCGTCTCGGTCCCATCCTTCGCCGGCGTCTATATGAAAGCCGTGCTGTCGCATCCGCACGTGGCGGAATGGATCGACAAGGCCCAGGACGAGCCGTGGGTCATCGAGCAATATGAAGTCGCGTGAAGCTTAGGCCGGGCGGGTCGTATCCCCGTAAGGCGTGCCGTCCTTGTGAACATAGGTACCCTCGGGCGTGAACATCAGGTCGATGTCCGAATAGCCGCCGCCGGTATTCGTGCCCCCGCCGACGACGATGAACTCGCAGTCGCTGTCGCTCTCGTTCCTCAGATGATGGCCATTAGTGCTGCCCTTCGGCCAGGCCGCGCAATCGCCGGCACGCAGAAGCGTTCGACCATCGTCCTCAACCAGCACCGCTTCACCTGACAACATCACCAGGAACTCGTCCTCGCCGTTGTGCCAATGGCGCTGGGACGACCAGGCGCCCGGCTTCAGGGTCACGTGGCTCACTCCGAAATCGGTGAGGCCGGCCGCCGTCGCCAGACGGCGGTACCAGCGCCCGCGTACATCCTCATGGAAGGGCGGCGGATAACCCGTCCGGTTTACCGGCTCGATGGATTCCAAATCGATCTTCGGCATGCGTGTCTCCACGGCTGGCCTCACAGCGATAGAGCCCGTGCTAGAAGTTCAGGGCTTCAGTCAACCTCGGTCTGAAGCGACCTTTCGCCAGACGTCGGCATAGGCTTGGGCCATACGGTCGAAAGTGAAGTTCTCCGCGATGTGCCGGCGAGCCTCAGCGCGACGAACCTCCCATTTGCTCGGCTTTGTCGACCGCTCGCGCCAGGCTTCCGTGATGGCGTCGGCGAGCTCCTGGGAGGATCTTGGCGGGACCTTCCAGCCGTAGCCGCGGACGATCTCCGCGGAGTCTCCGGTGTCCGTTACGACGTTGGGCGTGCCGGAAAGCATGGTTTCCGCAACGACGTTCGGGAACGCCTCGCTGCTGCTCGAAAGCACATGAAGGTCGAACCCGGCCGCCAAATCCGGAATGTCGCTCCGGGTCCCGAGGGGAAGCACGAGTTCTGTGCACAGGGCATCTTCTATCGCACGAATGAGCTCAGGATTGTCTGAGCCCAGGCCGCGGCCGATCAGAAGGCATCGCAAAGGCACGCCGGCGTTGGAAGCAATGCGGATCGCTTGCAGCAAGTTGGGGACGTCCTTGTGCGCGTGCCAGCGCGAAATGCTCCCGACGAGGAATGTCTCTTCATCGAGCCCGAGAGCCTGGCGTGTCCTCGCGCGAGCATTCGGGTCGGGCCGAAACTCTGCCGGATCATATCCGTTCGGGATGACCGCGTTGGGAGCGGCCGAATAACCGAGCCTCGAATGGAGATCCGCCGAATGCCGCGAGCAATTGATGACGAAGTCGGCCAACTGCGGCGCTCGGACGCCGCCGACGAAAGCGGCAATGCGGGAGGGAAGACCGACGCGTTCGAAGCTCGAATTATGAATTCCCCATACGACCGGGATGCTGCTGCGCCGCGCCACGGAAGCGCTGAGCATATTGGAGAGATACATCCAGGACTGGACGAGGTCGGCTCCGGCTTGCCTGAGAGCCTTGCCGAGATCGCGAAGGGCGAACGGTAGGCTCAGCGGTGACGTCGCGCCGAGATGGTGAACCGTAATGCCCCTCTCGGCGAGCCGAGAGCTATACC
>JBKPJK010000500.1:0-2769 GCA_046730635.1 Pseudomonadota bacterium
GGTCTTGCCCGTGAAAAAGGCGACCATGTCGAAGCCTCGAGGGCCAGGATCCGGCGCCGCGGCGAGAAGCAGTGCCATAGCCGCGAGCTTCATTGCCGGCCCGCCAGCAAGGCATCGACGATCGTCGGATCGGCGAGCGTCGACGTATCGCCGAAGCCCGAAGTTTCGCCTTCCGCGATCTTGCGCAGGATGCGCCGCATGATCTTGCCGGAGCGGGTCTTCGGTAGTGCCGGCGTGAAATGGATCTTCTCCGGAGCCGAGAAGGCGCCGATGTCGTGCCGCACCTCCTGGATGAGCTCCTTGCGCAGCTCGTCGCTGCCTTCCTCGCCGGCGTTCAACGTGACGTAGGCGTAGATCGCGTTGCCCTTGATGTCGTGCGGGAAGCCGACGACCGCAGCTTCCGCGACTTTCGGATGAGATACCAGCGAGCTCTCGACCTCGGCGCTGCCGACGCGGTGTCCCGAGACGTTGATCACGTCGTCGACGCGGCCGGTGATCCAATAATAGCCGTCTTCGTCGCGGCGGCAGCCGTCGCCGGTGAAATATTTGCCGCGATAGGTGCTGAAATAGGTCTCGAAGAAGCGCCGGTGGTCGCCCCAGACGGTGCGCATCTGCCCGGGCCATGAGGAAGTCAGGCAGAGGTTGCCGCTGGTTGCGCCCTTGAGGGTGTCGCCTTCGGCATCGACGAGTTCGGCATGGATGCCGGGTAGCGGCTTGGTCGCCGATCCGGGCTTTGCCTCGATCGCTCCGGGGATCGGCGAGATCATCGCGCCGCCGGTTTCGGTCTGCCACCAGGTGTCGACGATCGGGCAGCGGCCGTCGCCCACGACGCGCCAATACCATTCCCACGCGTCCGGGTTGATCGGCTCGCCGACCGTGCCGAGCAGGCGCAGCGACTTCCGTGAATGGCGCGTGACCCATTCGTCGCCTTCGCGCTCGAGCGCTCGGATCGCCGTCGGCGCAGTGTAGAAAATCGTGACACCGAGGCGGTCTACGGTCTCCCAGAAGCGGCCGAAATCGGGGTAATTCGGCACGCCGTCGAACATCACGCTCGTCGCGCGCATCATCAGCGGGCCGTAGACGACGTAGGTGTGGCCGGTGATCCAGCCGATGTCGGCGGTGCACCAGAAGATGTCGCCGGGTTTGTAATCGAAGATCCAGTCGAACGTCGTCGCGGCCCATGTCGCATAACCGCCGGTGGTGTGCACGACGCCCTTCGGCTTCCCGGTCGAGCCCGACGTGTAAAGGGTGAACAGCGGGTCTTCCGCTTTCATGATCGCAGGCTCGCAATCGGTGCTGAGCTGGGCGCGCACGTCGGAATAGCGGATGTCGCGTCCGTCCGTCATCGGCACGTCGGCGCCTGTGCGCGTAACGACGATGACCGTCGGGACGTCGCGCTCAAGCAATGCCTCGTCGACATTACGCTTGAGCGGAATGCGCTTGCCGCCGCGCACGCCCTCGTCGGCGGTGATGACGGCGCAGGCGTCGCTGTCGCTGATGCGTCCGGCGAGGCTTTCCGGGGAGAAACCGCCGAACACGACCGAATGGACGGCCCCGATTCGCGCACAGGCGAGCATCGCCGCCGCCGCCTCGGGGATCATCGGCATGTAGATCATCACGCGATCGCCGCGCCTGACCCCGCGCTGCTTCAACAGGTTCGCGAAGCGGCAGGTCTCTTCATAGAGCTCGCGATAGGTCCAGCTGTGGCCTTGGCCGGGTTCGTCTGCCTCGAAAATGACCGCCGTCCGGTCTCCGTGTTCGGCAAGATGACGATCGAGGAAGTTGACCGACAGATTGAGCTCCCCGTCAGCGAACCATTCGATGTGGAAATCGTCCTCGTCGAAAGACCAGTCGCCGGCCTTCGTCGGGAACTTGTTCCAGGTCAGCCGCTTCGCCTGGTCGAGCCAGAAGCGGTCGGGATCGGACCGGGCCAGATCGTTGAGTTCATCCAGCTCGCGCGGCCCGATGCGCGCGTCGAAGCCTTCGGGGATGGGATAGATCGCGTCGGTCACTGCTTTCCTATCGTGCACGCTCCAGAACGCGCTGAGCCTGCACAAGGTGCGGGCGATCGACCATTTTTCCGGCGACGGACAGAACGCCTGCGCTGGGATGTGCCTCGAATGCGGCGACGATTTCCTGCGCGTGGCGGATATCTTCGTCCGAGGGGGTGAAGGCGAAATTGATGATCGGGACCTGCGCGGGGTGAATGGCGAGCTTGCCCGTAAAGCCCTCACGCCGCGCGGCTTCGGCTTCGGCGCGCAGACCGTCTTCATCCTTGAAGTCCGCAAACACTCCGTCGACGGGCTGTACCCCAGCGGCAATTGCGCCGGCCAGGCACAGCGACCGAGCGAGCTTGTAGGTGAAGCTGAGCTCGCCGCCGGCATCATATTTCGATGACGCGCCGAGCGCCGCCGAGAGATCCTCGGCACCCCAGCTCATCGCTTTCAGCGGCGACTTGGGATCGCGGTAGGACAGGAGCCCGAACAGGCTCGCCGCCGTCTCCGTGACGATGGCATGGATCGGGATGTTGCCGGTGCGATGGGCGAGCTGGATGACGTCAGCGCCGCTTTCGGCCTTTGGCAGCACGATGCCGTGGACGTAGGCGCTGCCGATCAGCTTCAGATCGTCCTTGTGATATTCGCTGCCGAGAGGGTTCACCCGGACCCACCACTCCGGCCCGTTCGACTGCTTCGGCAAATTCTTGAGGATGTCGCGCGCAGCAGCCTTTTGCGCGGGCGCGACGCTGTCCTCGAGGTCGAAGATGATCGC
>JBKPJK010000501.1:0-8281 GCA_046730635.1 Pseudomonadota bacterium
CCCTGCCCGGCGATCAACGGTTCGACATGGAAATATTTGCGGGCCAAGACTTCCAGGTTGTGAACCGCCCTCGGCACGACGCTACCGATGATCACTGCGGTGACGGCGACCTGCTGCACGGCTACGGGTTGCGAAGCTTCCCGAGCCTTCGCCAAATAGGCGTGGATGGACGCGACGACCTGCGCTCCATCGCCTACGGAGGCTGCGACGCGCTTCACGGAGCAGGCGCGAACATCGCCGACCGCAAAGACCCCTTCGCGGCTCGTCTCCATCGGCAGCCGGTTCTTCTCGACGTCATTTCCGGTCAGGAGGAAGCCGCGTTCGTCGAGCTTCAACCCGGACGGGCGGAGCCAATCGGTGTTCGGCTCCGCTCCGATGAACGAGAACAGGTAACGCACGGCCCGTTCGGTCTTGGTGCCAGCCTTGCGGTCGCGCCAGCAGACGCTTTGCAGCACGCCGTCCGCACCTTCGAGCGCCGAAATCTCACAGCCGATCACCACTTCGACGTTGGGCTGAGCCTCGATCCGTTCGACCAGATATTGGGACATGGTCTCGCGGAGGGGCCGCCGCGCGATCAGGGTCACGTGCCGAGCGCGGCTCGCGAGGAAGACGGTCGCCTGTCCCGCCGAATTGCCGCCACCGACCAATGCCACGTCCTGCCCCGCGCACAGATCCGCTTCCAGCGGCGACGCCCAATAATGCACCGATGCACCTTCGAATTCGTCGAGCCGTTCGACGTCCAACCGACGGTAGCGCGCGCCCGTGGCAATCACGACGGCGCGGGCCTGGATCCGCTCGCCAGTCGCAAGCTGGATGTGGCACGGATCGTTGCCACACTCGAGCTTCACGGCTTCGTCCGGAATGGCCATCTGCACGCCGAACTTCTGCGCCTGGCTGAATGCCCGACCCATGAGGGCCATGCCGGAAATGCCCGTCGGGAAGCCGAGATAATTCTCGATCCTAGCCGAGGCGCCCGCCTGCCCCCCGAAGGAACGGCAATCGATCGTCAGCACGGAGAGTCCTTCCGACCCCGCGTAAACGGACGTCGCAAGGCCGGAGGGTCCCGCGCCGATCACGACGACGTCGTAGAGCTTGGTGCCGTCGAGCGAGCCGAGCAGCCCAATGCAACGCGCAAGCTGGTCCTCGCTGGGATTGCGAAGGATCTGTCCGCCCGGACACAAGACGATCGGAAGCTCTTCGGGCGTGACCTGGAAACGCTCGACAAGCGTGCTCGCGCAGCTGTCCGTTTCCGGATCCAGACCTTTGTACGGATGGCCGTTGCGGCGCAGGAAATTGACGAGGCGAAGCACGTCGGCATCGGCTTCGGCGCCGATTACGATGGGTCCGGCGCCGGATTCGATCAGGCCGACTCTGCGGAGGATCAGCGCACGCATCAGCCGCTCGCCGAGGTCGGCCTCGGCGATGAGCAAGGCTCGCAAACGGTCGGGCGGAATCGCGACGCCTTCCACGTCCGTCAACGCCTCTTCGTTCACGAGGTACGGACGGCCGGAAAGCTGGGCGAGCTCGCCCATGAAATTGCCCCGTTCATGGGTGACGATGTGCGTCGGCTGACCGTTGTTCGGCTGCGTTGCCTCTACCTGGCCCGAGAGAATCAGCATCAGGCCGGGGCCAGGCTCACCGACCCGAGCGAGCATCTCTCCCTTCTTGTAACTGCGCGGCTCCCCGAACTTGGAGAGCCGCGCCATTTCATCGTCCGTGAAGCGCAAGAACATCTGCGCTCCACGGGTCGAGTAAATGTCGCCGAGCTGATCCGTCATGCGACCGGAATAGGCTCAGCGACGAGGGCAGGCGATTCCTCTTTCTGCACGCCGACTTCCTCACCGCGAACGAACGCGAGTATGTCCGCGTTGATCAGATCCGGGTGCGTCGAATGGCAGCCGTGCGGCAGGTCCTTGTAGGTCTTCAATCTGCCATTCTTGAGGAGCTGCACGCTGAGTGGCGCCGAATCCGCGTAAGGAACGATCTGGTCGGCTTCGCTGTGAATGACCAGCACGGGCACGTCGATCGTCTTCAGATCCTCGGTAAAGTCGGTTTCCGAGAAGGCTTTGATGCATTCGTAGCCCGCCTTCACGCTGCCCATCATGCCTTGCCGCCACCAATTGCGGATCAGACCTTCGATCGGCGCCACGCCCGTCTGGTTGAAATTGTAGAAGGGGCCCGTCGGGATATCGAGATAGAGCTGCGCCCGATTGTTGGCGAGCGCTGCGCGATAACCGTCGAACACCTCGATTGGCGTTCCGCCCGGGTTTGATTCCTTCTTGACCATGACCGGAGGCACGGCGTCGAGCAGGACGGCTCGGGCAACGCGACCGGGATCGGCGCGCGCGACATAGTGGGCGACCTCCCCCCCTCCCGTCGAGTGCCCGACATGGACCGCATTCTTGAGATCCAGTGCAGTCACAAGCTCCTTCACGTCGGCGGCATATGTATCCATCTCGTTCCCGCCGTCGGTCTGGCTCGAGCGCCCATGGCCACGCCGATCGTGCGCCACGACCCGGTAGCCCTGGCCGAGGAAGAACATCAGCTGATTGTCCCAATCGTCCGCGCTCAAAGGCCAACCGTGATGGAACACGATGGGCTGCGCTTCCTTGGGCCCCCAATCCTTGTAGAAAATGTGGGCGCCGTCTTGGGTCGTAATGAATGGCATGGGGAACTGCCTCCCGCTCAGGGTTTGCCGACCGGCGGGGCCGGCGCCGGTCTCGAAGAACCGGAGGCGGGCTGATACTCGTCCGTCAACGCCCGGAATCGCTCGCGACGATGTCGGGCCCGTAACAGGATTCGAGTGTCAGAGAAATGACACGAATCAGGCCTTCAGCCGAGAAACACGTCGCCTGCCCGAACGATCTCCATCGAACCGTCCTCGAGCAGCAGCCGAAGCGCTCCGTCGGGATCGAGTCCGGCAAAGCGCCCGCTGATCTCCTCCTGCTTGCTCAGGTGGACGCTGAGCCTCGTACCGACCAGGTGAGCGCGGTGCTCCCATGCCCGCACGATCGCGGCCGGCTCGCTCGAACGCCAGAGACCGAGCAGACGATTGAACGAGCCGGCAAGCAGCGGCGCGAACGCCTCAGGCTTCATCCGGCCATCGAGCGACGCAACGCGCCTGTCGGGAAGATCGGGAGCCGCGGCGAGATTGACGCCGAAGCCGAGGACCACGCGGTCCGAACTGCGCTCGAGCAGGATTCCAGCGAGCTTCTTGCCCGACAACATCAGATCGTTGGGCCATTTGAGAGTCACCGGCTGGCCGGGCGCCGCGGCGTCGAGCGCTTCGATCAGCGCAAGGCCGGCCACCAGGGCGAGCGTCTGCGCTGGCGGATCGTCGGAGCGCAGCCGGACGATCGTGCTGCCGTAGAAATTACCCTGGACCGAGACCCACTCGCGGCCCTGGCGGCCCTTGCCCGCGCCCTGATCGAGCGCAATGAGCCACTCGCCCTCGACCGCAGCTTCATTCGCAAGAAGGTCGGCATTGGTCGAGCCGGTGCGCTCGACGATCCGGATTCGGCTCAGAAGAGCGATCCCGCGGCGCGATCGGTGAGCGAGCCCAAGAGGCCGATCAGCAGATAGCCGAGCGGAGAGATGGCGACCGCCGCCGCAAGGATGAGCAAGGCCTGGATCGGCTGGCGAACGCGCGCGAATGGCTTCGCCGGTTCGTCCATGAACATCACTTTGATGATCTTCATGTAGTAATAAGCGCCGATCACGGTGCCGAGGATGCCGGCGACGGCAAGAGCGACGTAACCACTCGCGATGGCTGCTCGGAACACCACCAGCTTGGGCCAGAAACCGAAGAAGGGCGGAATTCCCGCGAGGCTCCACATGAAGGCGCTGAGTGCCCAGGCATAAGCCGGACGGGTCTGGGCCAGGCCGGATAGGCTGGCGATCGATTCGACCGGTCGGCCGTCCTCGTCCCGCATCCAGAGGACGCAGAGGAACGCGCCAAGAGTCATGACGATGTAGACCGCCATGTAGAACAGCACGGACGAAGCCCCTTGCGGCCCTGCCGCGGCAAGGCCGACGAGCGCGAAGCCGACATTGTTGATCGACGAATAAGCGAGCAGCCGCTTGATGTTGGTTTGCCCAAATGCCGCCACCGCGCCGAGGAAGATCGACGCCAGCGCCGCGAAGATCACGATCTGCCGCCATGCGTCCGTGGCGGGCCCGAGAGCACCGAGGCAAACGCGGGTCGCGAGGAGCACCGCCGCGACCTTGGGAGCCGAGGCGAAGAAAGCCGTGACCGGCGTCGGTGCGCCCTCGTAGACGTCCGGCGTCCACATGTGGAACGGAACCGCGCTGATCTTGAACGCGAGGCCGGCGAGCAGGAAGACCAGCCCGAACAGCAGCCCCAGCGACGGCGCTCCGCGGGCAAATGCGGCCGCGACTCCGGTGAAGTTGGTCGTCCCTGTGAAGCCGTAGAGCAAGGATATGCCGTAGAGCAGGATTCCGCTCGCGAGCGCTCCAAGGACGAAATATTTGAGTCCCGCTTCAGCGGAACGCTCATCCGTGCGTCGATACGAGGCAAGGACATAAGCGGCGAGGCTCTGCAGCTCGAGCCCGACGTAGAGGGAGATGAGGCTGGTGGCCGAGACCATCACGCTCATTCCCACGGCCGAGAAGACGATCAGAACCGCATATTCGCTGCTATGCTCGGTGCCGCGTTCGAACCAGCCGTGCGCCGCAATGATCGCGACGGCAGCGGCAGGAAAGATGATCGCCTTACCGAAGCTGCCGAACAAATCCGCGCTCATCAGTCCGTCGAAGATGGGCCCCGCATGCGACGGCGCGCCGATCAGTGCCACGGTCGCCCCGAGCAAGAGCGCGATCGCCAGCCAGCTGACGAGACCCGAGCCGCGCCGGCCGGTGAAGGCGGCCACCATCATCAGGATCGTGCCGCCGATCGACAGGATCAGCTCGGGTAGAAGGGCTTCAAACGGGCCCATCAATGGTGTGCTCCATGATCCATATGCGCCGCGCCCTCGCCGTGCGTGAGGTGCGAATCCCCGGCGGGCGCAACGCGCTCCATCCGGACGAGCAGGCGGCCGACGTCGTTGCGGGTGATCCTGAGGAAGCTTTCCGGGTAGACGCCCATCCAGAAGACTCCCGCGACGATCGGGAGAAGCAGCCACCATTCGCGCGCCGACAGATCCTTCATCTCCGCCGCTTCGGGCGTGCGGGCCTTGCCGAAGCAGATCCGCCAATAAAGATAGAGCATGTAGGCCGCGGCCAGGATCGTGCTGAAGCAGGCGGCGATCGCGGCCCAGCTCGACGCGCGGAACGTGCCGATCATGCTCAGGAACTCGCCCGGGAAATTGCTGGTGCCGGGAAGCCCGATGCTGGCCATGGTGAACACCATGAACAGGAGCGCGTAGCCGGGCATGTTGTCGGACAGGCCGCCGTAAGCCGCGATCTCGCGCGTATGCAGGCGATCGTAGACGACGCCGACGCAAAGGAAGAGCGCGCCGGAGACCAGGCCATGGCCGAGCATAACCAGGATAGCGCCTTCGATGCCCTGCCGGTTCATCGCGAACAGGCCGAAGGTCACGAACGCCATGTGCGCGACGGACGAATAAGCGATCAGCTTCTTCATGTCGGTCTGCACCAGCGCGACGAGGCTGGTGTAGATCGCAGCGACGGCCGACAAAGCGAACATCAGCGGAATGAACTGCGCGGACCCGTCGGGGAACATCGGCAGCGAGAAGCGGATGAAACCGTAGCCGCCGAGCTTTAGGAGGACGCCGGCAAGGATCACGGAGCCTGCCGTCGGCGCCTGCACGTGCGCATCGGGCAACCAGGTGTGGACCGGCCACATTGGAAGCTTGACCGCGAAGCTGGCGAGGAATGCCAGGAAGAGGAACGTCTGCGCCTCGGGCGGGAAGTCGTACGCCATCAGCGCCGGGATCGACGAGGTGTGCGCCGTGCCGGCCATGTACAGCATGGCGATCAACATCAGCACCGAGCCGAACAGCGTGTAGAGGAAGAACTTGTAGCTCGCCTTGATACGCTCGGCGCCGCCCCAGATGCCGATGATGAAGTACATCGGGATCAGGCCGCCTTCGAAGAAGATGTAGAACAGAAACAGGTCCTGCGCCGCGAAGGAGCCCATGATGAGCGCCTCCATCAGCAGGAAATAGGCCATGTACTCGGGAACGCGTTTGTCGATCGATCGCCAGCTCGCGCCGATGCAGATCGGCATGAGGAACGCGGTGAGCGCGATCAGGACGAGCGCGATGCCGTCGATGCCCAGCGCCCAGTTGATTCCTCCTCCGAGCGGGATCTTCTCGACGAACTGCCATTGCGCGCCGCTCGGATCGTAATTGACCCACAGGTAGACGCTCAGGAGCATGTCGAGCATCGTCGCGATCAAGGCGAGCCAGCGCGCGCCGTTGGCGCTGAGGAACAGCGCTATGGCCGCCGCGACCAGCGGGATCGCGATCAAGATGGTCAGCACGGGCAATCCGGTCATTGGGCCCACCAGATCGCCCAGGTCGCGGCGCCGATCAGTCCGAGCAGCATCACGAGCGCGTAGGAGTAGAGATAACCGTTCTGAAGCCAGTAGGTGATGCGGTTGCCGCTGGCGACCGCGACCGCCGCTCCATGCGGTCCGAAGCGGTCGATCGTGCCTTCGTCGCCGCCCTTCCAGAACAGGCGGCCGAGCCACAGCGACGGGCGCACGAACAGGAAGTCGTACAGTTCGTCGAAATACCATTTGTTCGACACGAACCGGTACACGCTCGGGAAGGTCTGGACGAAGCGCAGGGGCGCTTCGGGAGTTCGGATATAGTTGTTCCAGGCAATCCACAGGCCGATCAGCATCACGATCGTCGGAGTGAGCTTTACCCATGTCGCCGACTGATGCGCCGCGTGCGCCAGATGCTCGCTGAATGCGACGGTCCCGCGCCAGAACTCGGGGGCGGTCGCCGCATCGACGAAGGTCGGATGGAAGAACTGGCCCGCGAGAACCGCACCGATCGCGAGCAGGCAGATCGGCACGAGGATGGTCAGCGGGCTCTCGTGCGGGTGATATCCTGCGGTCCCGGTGGCCGGGAGCCCGGCGTCGTGCGCGCTGTCGCCATGCTCCTCGTCCGGCGATTCATGGACGTGGTGGACTGCGTGCTGAATATGCTCGGAGGCTGCCCAGCGCGGCTCGCCGAAGAAGGTGAGGAAGATCAGCCGCCAGGAGTAGAAGCTCGTCAGCAGCGCCGCGAGCGCTCCGAGCCAGAAGGCGATCGTTCCCGACGTGCTGCCGCTCGCCCAAGCGGCTTCCAGGATCGCATCCTTCGACCAGAAGCCGGCAAAACCGATTCCCTCGATGCCGACGCCCGTGATCGCGAGCGTTCCCGCGACCATCACCCAGAAGGTGATGGGAATCTCTTTCCTGAGCGCGCCGTAGTAACGCATGTCCTGCTCGTGGTGCATCGCGTGGATCACGCTACCCGCGCCGAGGAACAGCAAGGCCTTGAAGAAGGCGTGGGTGAACAGGTGGAACATGGCAGCGCCGTAAGCGCCCGCGCCTGCCGCGAAGAACATGTAGCCGAGCTGCGAGCAGGTCGAGTATGCGATCACCCGCTTGATGTCGTTCTGCGCGCAACCAACGGTCGCTGCAAAGATGCAGGTCGCGGCGCCGACGTAGGTCACGACGTGCTTGGCCGTCTCGCTCACCTCGAACATGGGCGACAGGCGGCAGACCATGAACACGCCCGCCGTCACCATCGTTGCTGCGTGGATCAAGGCGCTGACCGGAGTCGGACCTTCCATCGCGTCCGGCAACCAGGTGTGGAGCGGTAGCTGCGCCGATTTGCCCATCGCACCGACGAACAGCAGCAGGCACAGCAAGGTGATCGTGTCGACGTGGAGTCCGGCAAAGCCGATCGTCGATCCCGCCATTCCGGGCGCGGCGGCGAGGATGGCCGGAATCGAAACTGTCCCGAAAACCAGGAACGTGCCGAAGATTCCGAGCGAGAAGCCGAAGTCGCCGATGCGATTGACGACGAAAGCCTTGAGCGCTGCGGCGTTGGCGCTTGGCTTATGGTACCAAAAGCCGATCAAGAGGTAGGATGCGAGACCGACGCCTTCCCAGCCGAAGAACATCTGGACGAGGGTGTCGGCCGTCACCAGCATCAGCATCGCGAAGCTGAACAGCGACAGATAGGCGAAGAACCGCGGCTGGCTCGGATCCTCCTCCATGTAGCCCCAGCTGTAGAGGTGCACGAGCGACGAGACGGTCGTCACCACAACGAGCATCACTGCGGCTGTCTCTTATACACAT
>JBKPJK010000502.1:0-6414 GCA_046730635.1 Pseudomonadota bacterium
GTGCGATGTTGGAGACGGCTTCGTGCTCAATCGCGGACGCACCTTCACCTTCGGCGAACTGGCCGAGGAGGCGGCGGACAGGACCGCGCCGAGGCGCGCGCAACTCCGAACGTCGACCAACGGACGGATCATCGGACGGCCGCTGCCCCGCCTCGACGGGCCGGCAAAGATCGATGGCAGCCTGCGCTTCGCGAGCGACGTGAGGCTTCCGGGCATGCTCTTCGCTTCGGTGCGGATGGCGCCTCCCGGCGGTCGCCTGCGCCAGGCTTCGAGCGAAGCGATCAAAGGCGCGCCCGGGGTCGAGCGGATCGTAGCGCGCGACACCTGGGTTGCCGTGGTGGCGAATAGCTGGTGGGCGGCCGAGCGGGCGCTCAAGGCTGCCGACCCGATATTCTCGGGAGCGAAAAGCCCGCCTGACATGCGCCCGTCGTTCGAGGCGGCCCTCGCCAACGGCAGCGGCGACCAATGGTTTAGCCGGGGTGACTATGAGGCGACCGTTCGCGGTTCGCGTCCGCTCGCCGCGACCTATTACGTCGCTCCGTCCCAACATCTCGGCCTCGAGCCGCCGAGCGCAACGGCCCGGACCGGCAATGGGGTGGAGATATGGACCGCCGCTCAAGCGCCAGGCTTTGGGCCTCTGATCAAGGACGCGAGCCTATACCCCATGGCCGTCGGCGAGCCTGCAGGCCGAGCGCTTGAGCCGGATGCCGCACCGATCGCGCTGGAGTTGGCGCGCGAGTTGAAGCGGCCGGTGCAGGTGACACTGGGGCAAGGCGCCGCACAGAATCACGACCGCCTCGCGCCCGGCGCCCTGGCGCGGATGACTGCGCTTCCCGGACAAGGCGGATTGACCGCCGCGTGGCAAATGCGCGTCGCCACGATGGATGGGCTTGCGTTCGCATTTGCGCGTCTCGAAGGGAAAAAGCCGTCGCAGAAGCTCTCTTCGAGTGGACTCGATGGCGCGGTGTTGCCCTATGCCATTCCGAACGTGCGCATCGAGAGCGTCGCCGCCGATCTGCCGCTCGCCGCGGGCTATATGCGAGGCTCCCCTCAGCGCGAGATGTGCTTTTTAACCGAGAGCTTCATCGATGAGCTGGCTCGTGCGGTGGGCATGGAGCCCCTCGCTTTCCGCATGTCGATGCTCGGGAGCGACCCGCGGCTCGCACGCTGCCTCCAGGGCGCCGCACGGCTAGCCCAGTGGGACGGCGGGGCACCCGGGAGCTCGATGGGTATTGCCGGCTGCTCGGCGTTCGGCTCGCGCATCGGCCTCGTCGCGAGCGCAAGCATCGGCGACGACCAGCGGATCAAGGTGCATCGGCTCGTCGCCGCCGTCGATTGCGGGCGGGTCATGAATGCCGGTATCGTAGAACAGCAAATTCAAGGCGGTTTGATTTGGGCACTCGGGCAGGCGACCGTGTCGGTACCTGAATACGTGGCGGGAATGCCGCGAGCCCGCCCCATCGGCAGCGTGGGACTGCCGCGCATCGGCGACATCCCGGAGATCGTCGTCGAGGTCATTCGCAGCAGCGACGCGCCGGGCGGAGTCAGCGGCCTTGGCACGACCGTGCTCGCGCCTGCAGTCGCCAATGCGATATTCGCGGCGACCGGCAAGAGGATGCGCTCGCTGCCGTTCGATCCCATGTCTGTCGCATGACCGCTCCTCCGAATCCGAAGATCGGCGTCCTGCTCATCAACCTCGGCACGCCGGACGCGCCGCATGCGCGTGCGGTGCGGCGGTACCTCGCCGAGTTTCTCAGCGATCCTCGGGTGGTGGAAATTCCAGCAATCGCCTGGAAACCGATCCTCTACGGAATCATCCTCCGCACCCGGCCGCGACGGTCGGCTGAAGCGTATAATCAGGTCTGGACGAACGAAGGCTCGCCGCTCGCCGTCGTTGCTAGGCGTCAGGCACAAGCGCTTCGCGCTCGCTTCGAAGGCCGCGCGAACGTCCATTGGGCGATGCGCTACGGCAACCCGGGCATTGCCGCGGCAATCGCGAAGATGTGGGACGAAGGCTGCACGCGCATCCTCGCGGCGCCGCTCTATCCGCAATATTGCGCGGCGACGACTGCAACGGCGAACGACGCCGTGTTTGCCGCGCTGGCAGCGATGCGGGCTCAGCCGGCCCTCCGAACCTTGCCGCCTTATTATGATAATCCGCTCTACATCGACGCGCTGGCGAGCAATTTGACGCGACAGATTGAAGCCCTCGACTTCGAGCCCGAGCGCCTGCTTCTCAGCTTCCACGGAATGCCCCAGCGCACGCTCGATCTCGGCGATCCCTATTATTCTCACTGTCAGGAAACGGCGCGGCTCTTGTCGAAAGCCTTGGGGCAGGAAGTCGACGTTGCCTTTCAGTCGCGCTTCGGTCGCGCGAAATGGCTCGAGCCGGCAACGGATGCGACATTGTCGGGCTATCCCCAGCGCGGGATCAAGCGCATAGCCGTCGCCGCTCCGGGTTTTTCGGCGGATTGCCTGGAGACCCTGGAAGAACTGGGCATCCGCGGGCGGGAATCCTTCATCGAAGCCGGCGGAAAGAGCTTCGCGCTTCTGGATTGCCTCAATGATTCACCCGAAAGCATCGACATGCTCGAACGGCTAATCGAGCGTGAACTTGCAGGCTGGTTGCAGCAGACCTAAGCGGCACGCCTGCAGCACAGGAGGGACACATGGCTCGAGTAGCGATCGTAACGGGCGGAACGCGCGGGATCGGCGAGGCGATCAGTGTCGCACTCAAAGACATGGGAATGCAGGTCGCCGCCAACTACGCCGGAAACGACGAGCGCGCGCGCGAATTCACGGACCGCACCGGGATCCCCGCTTACAAGTGGGACGTGTCCGATTTCGACGCCTGCCAGGAGGGAGTCCGCACGGTCGAGGCCGACCTTGGACCCGTCGACGTCTTGGTCAACAACGCGGGCATCACCCGCGACACCACGATGAAGCGCATGGATCATCAAAAGTGGCAGGACGTCATCGACACCAATCTCGGCGGCTGCTTCAACATGGCCAAGGCGGTGTTCGAAGGCATGCAAGGCCGCGGTTACGGCCGCATCGTCAACATAGGCTCGATCAACGGCCAGGCCGGACAATATGGCCAGGTCAATTATGCCGCCGCCAAGTCCGGCATCCACGGCTTCACGAAGGCGCTTGCGCAGGAGGGCGCGCGCAACAACGTCACCGTGAACGCGATCGCACCGGGGTATATCGACACCGACATGGTCGCGGCAGTGCCCGAGGAAGTGCTCGGCAAGATCGTCGCGAAGATTCCGGTGGGACGGCTCGGCAAGGCCGAGGAAATCGCGCGCGGCGTCGCGTTCCTGGTCGATGAGAACGCGGGCTTCGTGACCGGATCGACGCTGTCGATCAACGGCGGTCAGCACATGTACTGATGCCGGACTATGCACCGCCCAAGAAACGGTCGGTGCTGATTGCCGGCCATCAAACTTCGATCAGCCTTGAACCCGCCTTCTGGCGCGCGTTGGAGTCGGCGGCGCGGGAACGGGGTTGTCCCATGAACGCGCTGGTTGCCGAGATCGACGCAGAACGGCTGCATGCTGCGCGGCCGCCCAACCTCACCTCTGCGATCAGGCAGTGGCTATTTGCGCGCCTGACAAAATCGCCTGAGTGAAGGCCGCGCCGGCGTCGGGGGCATGATCGAGGAACAAGGCCGGTTCGATCAGCTCGAGCTCCATGATCCGAAGGACGCCCTCATCGTCGGGGACGATGTCGATGCGCGCGTAGGTCGCTCGCGCCGGTGCCGCTGCGAGCGCTTGGCGGGCCAGCCGTTCCGCACCCGGGGGCGCCTTGGTCGGCAAGGTCACGCCGCCAAGATGCGGCTGCACCCGAAAATCCCCCGCTGCCGGACGCTTTACCACCGCATGGCTGAACTGACCGTCGAACAGCATCAGCGAAAATTCACCGGTCTTCGCAATCTCTTCGATGAGAGGCTGCACGATCATCGGCCGGCCTCGACTGTCGCTTGGAAGATCATCGTGAGGACCCAGGCGATGCGTTCCGGAAGCGCTTGCCGAGATCGGCGGCTTGATCACGAGCCAGTCGCTGCCGAACCGCCGCCGCGCTTCTTCGAGATCGGCATCGCAGCAGGATTCGACCGCAAGCGTAGGAACCGTGGGGACGCCCGCGTCGGCGAGTTCGGCCAGATAGGCCTTGTCGCCATTCCAGCGCAGCAGCGCGGGGGGATTGAGCATCGGAATTCCGGCAGCCTCGACACGGTCGAGAAACGCCAGCCATCGTTCGTATTGGAGATGATAGCCCCACGCGACGAGCGGAAGAACGAGATCGAACGCGCTCAACTCGTCAGCGCGAGTCCATGCCACTGGTTCGACCTGACAACCGGCCGCGATGAGTGCATCCGCCTCGACGTCGAACGCCCAGCGCCACGGCTCCGGATAGTCCGGGTCCGGGACGAGGAAAGCGATGCGCACGGCTTAACGAGCGAGCAGGATCCGCGCCTGGCTCGCGACTTGCGCGAGCATCGGGGCGCTGACGTGGCCCTCTGCCCGAGCGCGGGCGATCAGTTTCTTGAACTGTTCTATGCGATCCGCCTGCTGCGCGATCCATGAGTCGACCCCCTCGTCCGGATCCTTGCCCCGAACACGGGAGAGGAACTCGATCCTGAGCTGCTCGAAATCGCGCGCGAGCCCCGCCGTCAGGAGCCGTTCCCATTGGTCCGCCGGGATGAAGCGGGCGACTTGCTGCTGCGCCCAATCTAGACCGAGAGCTTCTCCGAGGCGCGTGTATGCGCGGGTGAGGGCCAGCTCGTCGATGTTCTTGCGCGCTGCAAGCGCCGCGATTCCCGCCACGCCGTCGAGCTCGTAGAGACGCACGAGGCCCCGGACGATATCCTCGCTGGCACCCAACGCAATCAACCGGTCGCGGCGAGCCGCGGCTTCATTCCGAACCTCGGCGCGAATCAGCTTGGTCGCCGCTGCTGCGATCTTGCGTCCACCAGGCTCGAGCAGCTTGCACAAAGCGCCGATATTGGTTTCGCCGGCAGCTGCGCGAATGATGTCCGACAAGTGCGCACGGACGCTGGATGCAGCGATCGTGAACAGCTCGATCCTGACCGTTTCAGGAAGCGGCTCCTCCTCGATCTCACGCCACAATTTGTCGAGATTGAGCAGACGCTCCGCAATCAGGAACGCCGAGATGACCTGCTGAAGCGACGCGCCCTCTTCTTCGGTCAGGTCGAACGCGACGCTCGGTCCAAGTCGATTGACCAGCCTGTTCGCGACCTTGGTCGCCAGGATCTCGTTGCGCAGGCGGTGAGCCCGGATCGACTCCTCATGAGCCTTGCGCATGGGTTTCGGGAAAGCGTCGAACAGCTGGGGCTGAATGAGCTTGTCCTCGGAGAGCCGCAACTCCTCGGCAGCGCTCTGAAGGACGAGCTTCGAAATCGAGAGGACGACGGCGAGCTCGGGTCGGGTGAGCCCCCTGCCTTCCTGGCTGCGCCGGATCAGCTCCTCACTGCCGCTCAAGCCTTCGACCTTGCGATCCAGGCGCCCCATTCCCTCGAGAATCTCGATGGTTCGGACGTAACCGGGCACGGCCTTGACGCCGCCGGCCTCTGCGATTGAGAGCGCCAAGGTTTGCAGGCGGTTGTCCTCAAGCACGAGGTCGGAGACGTCGTCCGTCATCTTCGCTAGCAGCGCGTTGCGCTTTTCGAAGCTCAGCCGCCCCTCGCGCATCTCCCGATTGAGCGGGATCTTGATGTTGACCTCATTGTCCGAGCAATCGACGCCGGCGCTATTGTCGATGAAATCGGTGTTGATGCGGCCGCCATGCTCGGCGAACTCGATGCGGGCGGCTTGCGTGATGCCGAGGTTAGCTCCCTCCCCGATGACCTTGCAGCGCAGATCGACGGCATCTGCACGCAATCCGTCGTTCGAGGGATCCCCGACGTCGATCTGGCTTTGCGTCGAGGCCTTCACGTAGGTGCCGATGCCTCCGAACCAGAAGAGATCGACCGGACTCTTGAGGATCGCGTTGATGAGGGTCACGGGATCGACGGTCTTGGCATCGATGCCGAGTGCCTGTTGAGCCTGTGAGCTCAGCGTGATCGATTTCTCGGTCCGCGCGAAGACGCCGCCGCCCTTCGAGATCAGGCTGCGATCATAATCGTCCCAACTCGAGCGCGGCAGTTCGAACAATCGCTTCCGTTCGGCCCAGCTCTTCGCCGGATCGGGATCGGGATCGATGAAAATGTGGCGATGGTCGAAGGCGGCCACGAGCCGGATCGCCTTCGACAACAGCATACCGTTGCCGAACACGTCCCCGGACATGTCTCCGCAGCCGGCGACGGTGACGGGGTCCGACTGGACGTCGATCCCCATCTCGAGAAAGTGTCGCTGAACCGAGATCCACGCGCCCTTGGCCGTGATCCCCATGGCC
>JBKPJK010000503.1:0-5001 GCA_046730635.1 Pseudomonadota bacterium
AATGGAAGTGGATCGATCCGCAACAACTTCCCGAGCTGATCGTGCCGTTCAAGCGCGATCTCTATCGACAGCTTTTGCGCGAGTTTGCGGAATATCTCTAAGCGCGTTCAGTCCTCTCTAGGAAACTGAAAACCTTCGCTCGTGATCTCCTCGATCCGTTCCTCATATTGCTTTGCGAGCTCCTCGTGCGCCGCCCGGGCCGCTTCGTTCTGAGCGGCGTCCGCCCGGCTGCGTTCCACCTGCTGCCGCTGCAAGAAATAGTTCAAATCCATGATCATCCTCCGCCTGCAGGCGAAGGTAGAGGGCCGGAAGCGCAATTGCAGTTCGGTAACGACGAGCGGAGGCAGTACCGCGTTAAGGCTGTCCGGCGCGCGCCCGCTTGTAGACCGGCATTCGCGCCGTGAAGATCAACAGCACCTCACCATTCTCGTCTCGCGTTTCGCTACGTAAAGTGACGATTCCCATGTCCGGCTTGGACTTCGACGGCTTGATGTCCGCGATCTTGCTGAACACCTGAAGCGTCATGTCGGGCCGGGTCGGCCTCGGCCAGGCGACCTCCGTGCTTGCGCCGATTAGTCCATCGGCGAGCGGGACGCTATCGACCAGCATTCGCATAGTGAGCGCCATGGTGTGCCAACCGCTCGCCGCGAGCGTTCCGAACATCGTGCCGGCTGCGCCCTCGTCGCTGAGGTGGAACGGCTGCGGATCATATTCCGCGGCGAAGCGCTTGATCTGATCGGCATCGAGGAAATGCGGCGCGCTGGTGAAGCGCTGACCGACTTGCAGGTCCTCGAGGTAGAGCCGTTCCCCACGGGGCTTGAACATCATATCGTCCATGCTGGATCAGCCACCGCATCCGCGGCGGCGCCGCAACGGCTTCACGGGTCACGCGCTTTCGAGCACGCCCCTGGCCACGAGCGTGCGAAGCTCCCCGCTCGCATAGGGCTTGCGCAGCACGCGCGCGCCTTGCGGCACTTCGGACGGTTCAGGCTGGCGTCCTGCAGCCGTGACGACGAGCTGGAGGTTCGGCCGCTCCCGCGACAGGCGGCGGCAAAGCTCGACGCCCGTCACCTCGCCCTGGAGTTCGGCATCCGTGACGACCACCTCGATCTCCGGGTGGTCCTTGAGCACGGCCGCGGCATCATTCGCGTCATATGCGTGGAAGGTCTCGAAACCGGTCTCACGGAGAATGTCGGAGGCGACCATACCGATGAACGGCTGGTCCTCGACGATCAGGGCAGCAGGCCGACTCGAAGTCATATGCCACATTCACCTATGTTAGGGCTGTGGATAGATCACGGCCCGGCACGCGGGAGTCAATCGGTCCTTATCCCGGTCTAGGCGCGCTTCGTCTTCTTCGGGGATTTTTCCGACTTCGGCACCTTTGAGGGCTTGGGCGAATCGCCGACGTAAGTGTCGAGCGCCCGCCGCCCGACCTCAAGCGCGAGCTGCCACATGGCGTTTCCGCGATCGGCTCCGTCCTTCGCGAGCTTCTCGAGCTCGTCACCCGCCTCTTCGGCGAGACGACGCGCCTTCTTCGAATCCTTGATTGCCGCGGCAGTGGCGACGAGCGCGGCCGCGACCACGTCCGCGACGAGCGGATTCTTGGTCAGCGCCTTGAGGCCCGCGCCTGCCGGCGACCCATTCTTCTTCTTTTTCTTTTTGTCCTTCGACACGTGAACGGCCCCTTGCGACTCCGTGGAAGCACAGGCTCATACCAATTTTCGTCACAAGTCTGTAACAGGCCACTGTTTCAACTCAGCGACATGCCGTGGGCAAGATTGACAGCATCACTCCGCGTTCGCCCAAGCTGATGGACAATGTCAGCCAGGCCGCTGCTGCGGCCGTGTCGAGCATTGAGCCGCAAGCCGCCGAACCGCGCTATTTCAACCGGGAGTTGAGCTGGCTCGCGTTCAATCGCCGAGTCCTCGAGGAAGCCTGCAACGCCAAGCACCCGCTTCTGGAGCGCGTCCGCTTTCTTTCGATCTCGGCGAACAATCTCGACGAATTCTTTATGGTGCGCGTGGCTGGCCTGAAAGCCCATCAGGCTATCGGCGTCGAGGAAATATCGATGGACGGACTGACCGTCGCCCAGCAACTCGCGGCCGTGACCGCAGATGCGGACAGGCTCGTCACCAGCCAGCACGAGGTTTGGGGGCAGCTGCAATTGGAGCTCGACAAATCGGGCATGCACGTTGTCGGCGACGAGCCGCTCGATGCCGATACCGAGACCTGGCTCGACAAGCATTTCCGCGAACAGATCTTTCCCGTCCTGACGCCCCAGGCGATCGACCCCGCGCACCCCTTCCCGTTCATTCCCAACAGGGGGCTCAGCCTGATCTTCGAGCTCAGGAAGGGCAGAACCAATGTGCGCGAGCTGATCATGGCTCCGCCCACCCTCCCGCGGTTCATTCGGATGCCGGGCGAAGGCGGCCGATACATCGCGCTCGAGACGCTCATCCGCCGCAAGACGGACTATCTGTTCCCGAAATATCAGGTGCTCCGGGGCGGCGCGTTCCGGATCATCCGCGACAGCGACATCGAGATCGAGGAAGAGGCCGAGGACCTAGCGCTCTATTTCCGCACGGCGATCAAGCGGCGCCGGCGCGGGCGGGTCGTTCGCCTGGAGCTCGAGCCTGACATGCCCGACGGTCTCGTCGATGAGGTGATGGACGGGCTGGACGCTCAGAATTCGATCATTTCGGAAACACGCGGCTTCCTGGGCATGAACGATCTGGCGCAGCTGGTCGACGAGGATCGCCCGGATCTCAAATTCACTCCGTTCAATCCGCGCTTCCCCGAACGCATCCGCGATCACGGCGGCGATTGTTTCGCAGCGATCCGGGAGAAGGACATCCTCGTCCATCACCCATACGAGAGCTTCGAGGTCGTCGTCGCGTTCATCCAGCAGGCCGCCGCGGACCCCGAAGTCATTGCGATCAAGCAGACGCTCTACCGCGCGGGCAAGCAGTCGGCGATCATCAAGGCGCTGATCGATGCTGCCGAGGCGGGCAAGTCGGTGACGGCGGTGATCGAGCTGAAGGCCCGGTTCGACGAGGAGCAGAACCTGGTCTGGGCGAACGCGCTGGAGCGCGCGGGCGTGCAGGTAGTCTACGGCTTCATCGACTGGAAGACCCACGCCAAGGTGTCGATGGTCGTCCGGCGGGAGGAGAAGGGATACCGCACCTACTGCCACTTCGGCACGGGCAACTATCATCCCCTCACCGCGAAGATTTACACGGATCTCAGCTATTTCACGGCGAACCCCGTGACGGGGCGCGATGCCGCCAAGCTGTTCAACTACATCACCGGTTATCTGGAACCGCGGAACCTCAAGCAACTCGTGATCTCCCCGCAAAACATGCGGAACGAGCTGATCCGGCTGGTCGATGTCGAGATCGCGGCGGCTAAGGCCGGCAAGCCCGCGGGCGTCTGGGCCAAGCTCAACTCCCTCGTCGATCCGATCATCATCGACAAGCTCTACGACGCGAGTGCGGCAGGCGTATCTGTCGACCTCGTCATTCGCGGCGTTTGTTGTCTCAGGCCCGGAGTGCCGGGCCTCTCCGAGAACATCTTCGTCAAATCGATCGTCGGCCGGTTCCTGGAGCATGGACGCCTCTGGGCCTTCGCCAATGGGCATGAGCTGCCGAACCCCGAAGCGCGGGTCTACATCAGCTCCGCCGACTGGATGCCGCGCAACTTCGACCGGCGCATCGAATATATGCTGCCGATCGAGAACCGGACCGTGCACGCCCAGTTGCTCGACCAGGTGATGGTCGCGAACCTCATCGACAATGAGCAAAGCTGGCGGCTCAATCCCGACGGGACGTACACGCGGTTGAAGCCGAAGCCCGGGCAAGAGTTCAACCTGCACGATTATTTCATGTCGAACCCAAGCTTGTCCGGGCGCGGGCAGGCCCTAAAGAAGGGACGGAAAGTACCCAAGCTGCGCTTCAGCCGCGGCCGGTAAACAGGGGACAGCTTAGTGGCGACGGCCGAGCCCGCTGCGATCATCGACATCGGGTCGAACTCGGTCCGCCTCGTCGTCTATGCCGGTCCAGCCCGGGTCCCGACGCCCATCTTCAACGAGAAGGTCTTGGCCGGATTAGGCTCCGGCCCCGACTCCGCAGGCGCACTGCCGGCCGAGCCGCGCCATCTCGCCCTGGCAGGCCTTCATCGATTCCGGCTGCTGCTCGACCATATGAAGGTGAAGCGTACACGGGTGGTCGCGACCGCAGCGATCCGCGACGCGGCCGACGGACCCGAGTTCGTTCGGGAGATCGACCGCTTGGGCTTCTCCTGCGAGGTGCTGAGCGCGGACGAAGAAGCCCATCTTGCCGGCGAAGGCGTAATTTCCGGCATTCCCGACGCCGAAGGTACGGTCGGAGACCTGGGAGGTGGAAGCCTCGAGCTGGTGAATGTCGGAGGGGGCTCCACCAAAGGCGGCATCTCCCTCCCCCTCGGAGTTCTTCGCCTTCGCGCTACGCCTGCCGGGGAGCGCGAGGCGCGCAACATCCTTCGAACCGCGCTCAAGAACGATCCCATTCGCGAGCGCGCGAAGGGCCGCAACTTTTACATGGTCGGGGGTTCGTGGCGCGCACTCGCACTCGTCGACATGCTGGCCACCAACTTCCCGCTGCCGATCACCCATCAGTACCGGATGAAGCCGGCGCGAGCGCGCGAACTTCGGAAGTTGCTGCAAAACCTCGACGTCCGCCTGGCGAGGGCGATTGCGCCGGCTCGCCTCGCGTCCACACCGGTCGCCGCCATGCTGCTCGACCTGCTCGTCGAGGAGTTGCAGCCCTCCCGGCTCATCGTGTCGACCTACGGGATTCGCGAAGGGTTGCTCTATTCCGAATTGAAGGGCGGAGTGCGCAGCGAAGACCCCCTCATCGAGGAAGCGCGCGATGCCGGCGGTGCGGAGCATCGGTTTGGGCAGCACGGGGACCTGCTCGACGCGTGGATCGCGCCGCTCTTCGACGATCCACCGGAGGTGCGGCG
>JBKPJK010000504.1:0-2789 GCA_046730635.1 Pseudomonadota bacterium
GGCTACATGTTCCCGCGGCCCGACGGGATCATCCTCGGCGGGACGTTCGAGCTCGATCAGTGGGACCCGACTCCGCAGCCGGACAGGATCGCCCGCATCGTCGAGAGCCATAAGCGCTTCTTCGTCAGCCTCCGCTGCACCGCTTGAAGCCGCCCTCCGCGCCTCCAATCTATTTCGTCGATGAACTACCACACCATTCCCCAGAGCGGCGGGGCATCCGAAATGCTGAAGGACAAGCTCACTCCCAAGGCCATCGTCGCCGCGCTCAACGAGCATATCGTCGGCCAGAACGACGCGAAGCGCGCGGTCGCCGTGGCGCTCCGCAACCGCTGGCGCCGCCAGCAGCTTTCGGCGGAGCTTCGCGACGAGGTCACGCCGAAGAACATCCTGATGATCGGCCCGACGGGCTGCGGAAAGACCGAGATCAGCCGTCGCCTCGCCAAGCTCGCCGACGCTCCCTTCGTGAAGGTCGAGGCCACCAAGTTCACCGAGGTCGGCTACGTCGGCCGCGACGTCGAGCAGATTGCGCGGGACCTCGTGGAGGAAGCGGTGCGGCTCGAACGCGACCGCCGCCGGGCCAAGGTGCGGACGGCTGCCGAGGAAGCGGCGATGGATCGTTTGCTCGACGCGCTCACCGGCAAGGGATCGAGCGAAGCGACGCGCCAGAGCTTCAAGCAGCGCTTCGGCGACGGCAGCCTCGATCAGGCCGAGGTGGAGATCGAAGTCGACGAGGCTGCATCCATGCCCTTCGAGATTCCCGGCATGGGCGCGCAGGTGTTCGACCTGAAGTCGCTGATGGGCAAGGCGATGGGCCAGGGACCGCGCAAACGCCGCAAGCTCAAGGTGCCGGAGGCGTTCGCGCGTCTGACCGACGAGGAAGCCGACAAGCGCGTCGACCCGGACGACATCAACCGGGTGGCGCTTGCCGATGCCGAAGCGAACGGCATCGTCTTCCTCGACGAAATCGACAAGATCGCGGTCAGCGACGTGCGGGGTGGCTCCGTCAGCCGCGAAGGCGTCCAGCGCGACCTCCTCCCGCTCATCGAAGGGACCACTGTCGCGACCAAATATGGGCCGTTGAAGACCGACCATATCCTGTTCATCGCCAGCGGAGCCTTCCACATCGCGAAGCCGGCCGACCTGCTCCCGGAACTCCAGGGCCGCCTGCCGATCCGGGTCGAGCTGAAAGCCCTGACGCAGGACGATTTCGTGCGAATTCTCTCGGCGACCCGCGCGAGCCTGACCGAGCAATATCGAGCGCTGCTTGGTACCGAGGGCGTGACGATTGAGTTCGCCGAGAGCGGCATCGAAGCACTCGCCCGCGTCGCGGCAGAGGTGAACGAAGCGGTCGAGAATATCGGGGCACGCCGCCTCCAGACGGTCATGGAGAAGCTGCTCGAGGACGTGAGCTTCGAAGCCGAGGACCGGTCAGGCGAGACGCTCCTGATCGACGCGGCCTTCGTGGATCAACAGTTGAGCGGCATCGCACGCAACGCCGACCTCAGCCGCTACGTCCTCTAAGGCTGTTTCGCGCCCGATCCGTTTTGGCGAACGGTTGGCCGTTACTTCCTGTTAAGCGTGCATCGCGCATCGGCCGCCGTCGTTGTCCAGCAACCTCATTCATTGCTGGAGACGACGTATGTCGCTGAAATACAATCTTTTCGCCGCCGCGGCTGCAGTTACTATCTCGGCCGCAGCCGCCGCCCAATCCACGCCTTCGACGAGCACAACCGCCCAGCCGACCGCGCCAGTCGTGTGCCAGACGACGCCCGGCGCGGCCAGCCAGACGGCACCGGGCCAGACGGAAACGACTCCCGGACAGATGCAAACCACGCCCGGCGAAGCGAGTACGATGACCCCCGCCGACACTGGCCAGACGCCTTCGGGACAAACCACCGGAAACGCCTCGACCACAACGACGACTGCTGCAACGGCCGCCGACGTGAAGAAGGGCGTTTCGGTTTACGACCAGAGCGGCGCACTCGTCGGCAAGATCGATAGCGTTACCGCAGAAGGCGCGGTGCTGGACACTGGCGCGACCCGCGCTCAGGTTCCCGTCGGGAGCTTCGCCAAGGGCGACAAGGGCCTGGTGATCGGAATGAGCAAGGCGGACATCGACGCTGCCGCGAAGAAGAGCACGCCTAAGAAGCCGAAGTAGGCGCAGGCAGCTTCCGGTACCGCCAGACCAGCCCCGGAAGGAACGGTGGCCAAAGGCTGGCTTTGATCCCGGCAAGCCTGAAGCGGTCCGCAACCCAGCTGTTGCACGTGTTGATCGCGCTGGCTTTGCCTACGCCGCGGTAGAAGGCGTCGCAGCAGTCGTAGCCTCTGTGCGCGATCCGCTGAGGCCGCCCGTCCGCGAACTCCGCCCGGATCGACGCCCAAAGGCGGCGATATTCCTCCGGGCGGAGGCGAATCTCGCGGACCGCATAGTCGGGGCTCGGCACATATTCGACGTGCATCACCCGCTTTCCGCCGGCGAGGGCGGACCAGATTGTCCTCGGCGTGATGTCCCACCAAGTCGGCGTATCAAGGTAGACGCGCTGCTCACCCGCTCCGAATGCAATCCAGCCAAAACCCTGCGCCCGTTGGCTCTTCGGGACCAATGCCGCCCAGTCGAGGCCTTGGGCCCGCACCGGCATGATGATGTCCGCATGAATGCCGTTGCCGGCGATGTAAATCGTGGTGCCCCGGGTGGGCTCGACCCAGCCGCGGTTGGCGGGAACGACCGATCCGATCAACGCGGCCACGAGATAAAGCGCCGGGACCGCCAGCAAGGCGCTCAACAGGCG
>JBKPJK010000505.1:0-6696 GCA_046730635.1 Pseudomonadota bacterium
ACCGCGGAAAGGTCGTAGCGCTCGGGGTCGAAGAACAGGCCGTAGAAGAGCGCGTCCGCAGTCTCGCGCGTTGGCGGCTCGCCAGGGCGCATGACGCGGTAGATGTCGGCCAGCGCGCTATCGCCGTCCTCGCTCTTGTCGGCCTTCAGAGTGTTGCGGATCCAAGGACCGGTGTTCACATAGTCGATGTCGAGCAGCTCGAGCGTCTTCACGCCCGCATTGTCGAGCTTCTCGAGGTTCTCCGGAGTGACCTCGTCGCCGGCCTCGATGTAGATCTCACCGGTCTTCTCGTTGATGAGGTCGTGCGCGGAGTAACGCCCGAAGATCTCTTCGGTCGGGATGATCAGGTTCTTCACGCCATCCTTGCCGGCCTGATTGGCCCGGCGTGGAGTGATCTTCTCGTTCGCCTTGAAGATGACCTCGCCGGTGTCGGCGTCGACCACGTCGTGGTTCGGCTTCTGGCCGCGCCAAGCTTCGGCGGAATAGGGGATCTGCCAGCCGTTCTTGCCGCGGAGGTAGCTCACGGTCTTGTAGAAGGTGTTGAGGATCTCCTCGCTACTCATTCCGAGGGCGTGGAGGAGGGCCGTCACCGGCAGCTTGCGCTTGCGGTCGATGCGGACGTTGACGATGTCCTTGGCGTCGAACTCGAAGTCGAGCCAGCTGCCACGGTAAGGAATGACGCGCGCGGCGAAGAGATACTTGCCGCTGGCGTGGGTCTTGCCGCGATCGTGGTCGAACAGGACGCCCGGCGAACGGTGCATCTGGGAAACGATGACTCGCTCGGTGCCGTTGATGATGAAGGTGCCGTTCATCGTCATGAGCGGCATGTCGCCCATGTAAACGTCCTGCTCCTTGATATCGATCACGGACTTGGCCTCGGTCTCGGGATCGATTTCGAAGGTCGTCAGGCGCAAGGTGACGCGCATCGGCGCCGCGTAGGTCAGGCCGCGCTGACGGCACTCGTCGGTGTCATACTTCGGCTCTTCGAGCTCGTAATGGTCGAAGTCGAGATGCGCGGTACCGGCGAAGTCGACGATCGGGAACACGGAACGGAGGGTCTTCTCGAGGCCCGATACGTAGCCCGTCTTGGGGTCGGACCGGAGGAACTGCTCGTAGCTTTCCCGCTGAACCTCGATGAGGTTCGGCATTTCGGAGATCTCGTGGATGTTTCCGAAGATCTTGCGGATACGTCGCGAATTGGTCTTGAGCCCGCTCGTGGTCTTACGGGGTGCGTCGATCGCTTTGGTGGCCATGTGCTTCCCTGCGCTATGCGAAGACGCAAGGGAGCGCCTCCGCTAGGTTCCCCGGCTTGCGCCGAGCATTTCGTGGAGCGCGTCCCGCTACCCTCTCCAATGCGTGCGGTCCGTGCGCCGTTCGGACCCTGTCCCGGAGAGGACGGGAAAAGCCCCGGGCGCACGACAGCGTGCGGCCAGAGCCGATATGTTTGGATGAGGCTGATATAATCCTATTTCGCCCGATGTGAAGGGGGTTGTTGGAAATAGTTCGGGCGCCCGCCTTCAGGACGCGAGCCGCTCCGCCCGGATCGGCCCCTGCGGCTTGAGGCCGAGTTGGTTGGCGGCGCCATCCATGGCCATCACCAGGACGATATGGTCGAGCGCCTGGAGCAGCGGAAGGTGGTTCCTCAGCTGAAGCGCCGGAGCGCCGAGGGCGATGAGGTCGCGCTTCACTTGGTCGAGCAGGGCCTCGTACGTCGGCCAACCCGCGCGGTCGGTCTCATATTGCGTCCAGACCGCAGCCCAGTCGTCGACGAAGCGTTCGATGCGCCGAAGCACCGGTTCGAGCTGTGGGTGCGGCTCGGCATGGCTGGCGATGAACCCGACATGGACCCGCATTTCCCAGGGTGACATGATCACCGGCGAGTTGATCCGCTCGAAGCGTAGGTCTGGATCGCTGCCTGAGGAGGGCGGGATCAGCTTGGTCGACGCGCCGCGATAGGCGGCTTCGACGTGGTCCCAGAAGGTGCCGCCGCCGACCGTATCGAGGACCAGATGCACGCGCTGCTCCGTTCCGCCGTTCACCACGCGGTGCCAGCGGAAAGAGTCGAACAACCAGCATTCGCCCGGCTTCATGTGCACTGTCTCGGGGCCGCAGCTGAACAGGACCTGCGGGCTGGTGATGATCGGGATGTGAATCCGCCAATGCGTGCGCCAGTAATAATGGCTGTCGACGTGGAGCGGCACTTCGCCGCCGGCTCGAAGACCCATCAAGCGGCTTCGGCCCCAGACACCTCCGATCTCGCCCATGATCCGCTGGACATAGGGCATGGCGAGAAGCTCGGGCGTTGGAGCCATTTCACCGTCTAGGTCGTCCGTCGGACGGCCGCCGGCGGTGATCAACCTAACGGCCTCGTTGCCCTCGAAACCGGTGGGATGCGGCACCCAGGCCGATTCCGGCAGGGCGCGCATCTCGTGCTCCAGCGCGGCTGCCTCGAATTGGAGCGGCAGCTTCAGAAAAGGGTGGGTTAGGCGCATAGTCTTGGGCTCAAAGGAATCATCGCGACCTTTGCGTGCGGAATCAACCGGCCGCACAAAGCAAAGGGGCGGCTCCTCTCGGAACCGCCCCGTCGATCGTCGTTGAGAATCAGTAGCGAACGGTAAGTCGCAACGTCACCGTACGCGGTGCACCGTAATAGACGGTGCGGATATTGCCGACGCTGGAAAACTCCTGGGCATCCGTCTTGTAGGCCTTGTTCGTCAGATTGTAGCCGTAGAGGCCCAATGCCACGCGTTGCGTCGCCTGCCAGACGATGTGCCCGTCGAGGAGCCAGTACGGATCTTGGAACAAGCCTTCGACCGGTATCTTCGTGCCGGTGCCCGGATCGACGAAGCTCTTGTAGGTGATCAGCGTATTGTCGACGGCGAGAGCCATGCGGCTGCGGTAACGTGCCTGCGCCGCGAAGGTGACGTTCCCGATGTTCTCGATGTGCGGACTGTATTGGGCCCCGAAGCGCATCGTCCAGTGCGGCGAGAAGGCGGGCGTCTGGAATGCGCGACTGTCGTTCGGGAACCGGGCGTCGAAGAACTCCAGATATTTCGCGTCGAGATAGCCGATCTGCGTGTCGAACAGCAGCTCGGATGTCGGCGTGTAGGCCGCTTCGAGCTCCGCGCCGCGGATCCGCATCTTGCCGGCGTTGACGACCGAAAGAACGGGGCTGGGCAGCCCGTCGAGATCTCCGGCGTTTGCGCTGATGCGGGCCTGGAAGTCCTTGTACTCGTTGTCGAAGATGCTGCCATTCAGCCTCACCTGGCTGGTCACGTTCGACTTGAAGCCGGCTTCATAGGACCAGACCGTTTCCGGCTTGTATTCGGTCGCGGACGCCGCTTCGTTGGCGCGGCCGTTGAAGCCGCCGGATTTGAAGCCCTTGGCGACGCGAGCGTAGAGCATTGTCGCCGGGTTCACCTGCCAGTCGATGCTCGCCATGGGCGACCAGTCGTTCCATTTCCCGCGTGGCGGAGAGAAAGGGAAAGTCAGGTTCAGGGCAGGGAGCAACGAAAAGAATCGCGTCGTGGTGCGATCGTAGTCCTTGGTCTCGTGTGTGTAGCGAAGTCCGGCCGAGAGCCGGACCGTCGGGACGATCTCATAGCTGCCATTCGCATAGGCGGCGTAGCTCTTGGTATTGAGCCTATCGTCAATCGTCCGAAGAAAGCCGCTGTTGAGGAAAGCCGGTCCCAGGAGATCGTTGCCATAGGCTTCCTGGTGCGATTTGATGTGCTCATCCAGGTAATAGACACCCGCAACTCCCTTGAACCGCGGACCATCGTACGCCAGCTGCAGTTCCTGGCTGACCTGGTGCTGCTGCACTCCGACGAACACGTCGCCGACCTGATACTGGCTCGCGTCGATATCGATGTAATCGTCGGTCTTGAGGTTGCGATAAGCCGTGATCGATTTGAGCGTGAGCGCATCGGTCAGGTCGTAGGCAATCGTCCCGGAGAAGCCGTAATGCTTGGTCTTCGTCGTGTTCGGCAGGCCGGGGGTCGTGCGGCCGCGCCAGTGATACGGGCCGGATCCGACCGGATCGGTGACGACCAGGGTGGTGCCGGAGAAGGTCGTCAGATTGTTGACGGGACGGCCCACGTTCAGAGCGGCATTTTCCTGTGAATAGTCGCTGGCAAGGTCGACCCGGAATTTGGTCGATGGCGTGAACGCGAGGGCCAAGCGGCCCCCAATGACGTTCTTGTCGTTGTACCGGCGGTCGAGGCTCTCGTCCCGGACATAGCCGTCGTGCGTCGAGCGGATGAACGCGGCGCCGACTGCCAACGTGTCCGTGATCGGCCCGGACGCAGCGGCCTTCATTTCGACCTGGTCGTATGAACCGAGGCCGAGTGACGCGTTCGCGCGGAAGTCCTGCCCAGGTTTGCGCGTGATATATTTGATCGCGCCGCCGATCGTGTTCTTGCCGTACAATGTCCCTTGCGGCCCGCGCAGGACTTCGAGGCGCTCCAGATCGAGAAGATCGAGCTGCGTACCGCGGATTCGCGAAAGGTAGACGTCGTCGATGTACACGCCCACCGCGGGATCGAAGGTCTGCAGTGCGTCGGGCTGACCGATGCCGCGGATGTAGATATTGGTGGCGTCCGACGAACCGCGGCCCTGCACGATGTTGAGGTTCGGAACCGCGCCCTGGAGGCCCGTCGTGTCGACGGCCTGAATCCGATCGAGCGCGCGCTCGTTGAAGGCGGAGACCGATGCCGGAACGCGCTGCAGGCGCTCCTCGGTGCGGCGTGCCGTTACCACGATCTCCCCAGTGGCAGCGTTGTTGCCCTCGGCGTTCGGCGCTCCGGTAGCCTGAGGTGCGGCCGGCTGCTGGTTCGCCTCCTGCGTCGTTTGCCGGGCCGATTGGGCGAAGGCAGGTGTGGTGTGAAGCGCCGCGGCGGCGACCGTGCCGAACAGAGCGGCGCGTGCAGATGATACGCGCATTCGATTCTCCCCCTTCAGGTGCGTGGATGCACCTGCAGTCAGAATCGGAGTGCTACTGAAACTTGAACCAACTTTCAACTTGCGAGATTGCAAGCTATACCGGTAGGGTGCTCAAGGGGGCGAAATTCTTGGCCGAAGACGTTCAGATCAGCGCGGCTAGCGACGGGAAAGCGCCACGGACAGCGCGGGGCGAGCGCACGTTGCGCAAGATCCTCGACGCAGCCCGCAACGAATTCGGCGAACGTGGCTTCTCCGAAAGCTCGATCGTCGGGATCACTCAAAGGGCGGGCGTCGCGCTAGGCACTTTCTATACTTATTTCGATTCCAAGGAGGCGCTGTTCCAGGCGCTGGTCCGGGACATGTCAGGCCAAGTACGCGAACAGGTGGGGCCGGTCCTCGGCAAGGCGTCGGACGCCGTCGACGCCGAACACCGCGCGCTCGAGGCCTTCCTGGATTTCGTCCGCGATCATCGCGACATCTATCGGATCATCGACGAAGCGGAATTCGTCGATCCGGCCGCCTATCGCGAGCATTACGAGACGACCGCGAGCCGCATCGCGACACGCCTGATTGCGGCGCGGGACAAGGGCCAGATCCGCGCGGACTTCACAAATGAAGAACTTCAAACGATCGCTTGGGGAATGATGGGGGCGAACGTCTTTCTCGGCCTGAGATACTTCGTATGGGACAAGGCGGACGCCGGCCGTATCGCGGGCATGATGAGCAAGATCTGGCGGAGCGGATTGTCCAAATGAGTCCTGACGCGGGCCCGCCTCGGGCGCATTTCGAAGATCGCTACTTCACGGTTCGTGACGGATTGCGCCTTCACTACCGGGACTATGCTGGCGCGGGCGACGCGCCGCCTCTGCTGTGCCTACCAGGCCTCACCAGAAACGCCCGCGATTTCGCCGATCTCGCTGAGCGATATTCCCCGCACTTTCGAGTTCTCGCTCTGGATCTCCGCGGGAGAGCCCTCAGCGACTACGACCCGCAGCCCGCTCGCTATAATCCGCTGACCTATGCCGGCGATGTTATCGAGCTGCTCGACCAGCTCGGTATTCCCCAAGCTGTCTTCATCGGAACGTCGCTGGGTGGCCTCGTGACCATGGCGATCGCGAAAACCATGCCCCAACGCATCGCTGCGGCGATCATCAATGACGTTGGTCCCGATGTCGATCCGAACGGGGTCGAGCGGATCCTCACTTATGTCGGCAATGACGAGCGGTTTCGGAGTTGGGACGAGGCGGCCGACAAGATTTCTGGAAATTACGGGGCATCCTTCTCCAGCTACGGCCACGACGACTGGGTCAAAATGGCAAAGCGCAATTGCCGCGAGGAGAATGGCGAAATCCGGTTCGACTACGACATGGCGATCGCCGAACCTTTCAAAACCGCCGGCCCAACGCCGACCGTGGACCTGTGGCCCTTCTTCCAAGCGCTTGCACAGAAGCCGCTCCTGGTTGTCCGGGGCGAAAGAAGCGACCTACTGACCGCGGAGACTGCGGCAAAAATGCAAGCCGTCGCACCGCATATGAAGTTGGCGGTCGTGCCGGGCGTGGGCCACGCGCCCGAACTGGGAGAGCGCGAAGCGGTCGCCGCAATCGACGCTTTCCTCCAACGCTTGCGTGCATGACAAAAGGGCGACCCGTCGCCGGGCCGCCCTCCTGATTCAGTAAAAGTTCGTGAAGCTTACTTGAGCTCGACGGTGCCGCCGGCTTCCTCGATCTGCTTCTTGATCTTCTCGGCTTCGTCCTT
>JBKPJK010000506.1:0-1185 GCA_046730635.1 Pseudomonadota bacterium
AGATGTGCACCATCTGCTCGAGCTTGTGCATTGTCTTCCAAAGATTCGCCCGCTCGGTGTCGATCGCGGCATTGTCCATGAGCAACTCGTCCTTGCCGTTGGCGAGGCTGCCGAGGATCTTCTGGATGTGGGTCTGCGAACTCCGATACTTGTCGAAGTAACGGTCGATGCGGTTGCCGAACGGAATGATCCCAAGGAACTTCTTGGTCTTGGACGCCTCCTTGGGATCGAGCGCTTCGACGGTCCGGCGCAGCTCGGTGAGGTCGGCCCCGATGCCCGTGTCCTTGTCGATCGCCTTGACCGGCCGGTCGAGGAAACGGTTCGAAGCGCCGGCAGCTTCGGCGATCTCCTTGCGGCCCATGGCCGTCAGCTGATCGACCTTCTTCCCGAAGTCGGGGCTGTTCGCGTCGAGCGCGGCCAGCTCATCGACGAATTGTCCGACGCGCTTGTCGAGCTCGCTCGTCTCCTCGACCTTGAGCGGTACGAGACCGGCCGCCTCCGCGACGGGCACCGGCTGCAGCGCTTCGGGCGGATCGAGCTTCAGCTTGGTTGCGGTCTTGGTCTCCGGTGCTTCCGTGGCCATTCGGTCGTTCCTTTCCGTGCTTCCCGCGCGGCAAGCGGCAATCGTGAACGGCTGGCCGCGAGCGCGCAAGACGCTTCCACTGTATTATAGGTGCAATACAGAGGCTTGCAAGGAGCACAAAAGCGGCGGCCATGCTTAAGATTTCTTAACCATTCCCCTCAACAGTTCGCTCACCGTGACGAGCGTACAGCGCCAGAGATGCATTCAGATTGGCTGGGGTCCGATCCATGATCTCTTTCGTCCGCAAGCTCTGGCACAACAAGCGTGGTAACGCGATCATGATCGCGGCTGCGTCACTGCCTATGATCGTGGGGGCCGCGGGTCTCGCGAGCGACACGATTCAGTGGACGCTCTGGAAACGTCAGCTGCAGCGCGCCGCTGACTCCGGGGCGATTGCCGGCGTCTACACGCGTATCAAGACCAACACGCTGGCAGCAGTTACGGCAGCCGTGAACCAGGACGAATCTCTAAACCTGCACACCTGGATGGGGCTTAAGGCCGCTCCGACGGTCACCCTGCTGGCGGATAGCGGGAACATGAGCAACCAGGTCCGAGTGCAGTATCAGGTTCAGCAGAGCCTGCCCTTCGGCTCGCTGTTCATG
>JBKPJK010000507.1:0-7378 GCA_046730635.1 Pseudomonadota bacterium
CCATACGCCTCTCGCTTCTCGCCGGCGCAGGCTGGGCCGTCTTTGTTGGGCAGGCCCATTCTCAACCGGCTCAAGGGCCCCAGGCCAGCTCTGCACCGGCTGCTCCGGGCCCCAGCGATGAGGACGAAATCGTCGTGACCGGCAAGGCCCCGCGCGGATCGGTCATCGGGGACATCCAGCCGGAGGCGGTGCTCCGGTCGCGAGACGTCAAGGCGACCGGCGTGACCAGCTTCGACGAACTGCTGGAAGCGATCGCCCCCCAGATCGGCGTCGCGCGAGCCTCGGGGACTGCGCGGCCGCTCGTCTTGCTCAACGGCCGCCGCGTCTCGAGCTACCGGGAGCTACGCGACATCCCTATCGAGGCGGTATCCCGGGTGGACATCCTGCCCGAGGAAGTCGCGCTCAAATATGGCTATCCGCCGAGCCAGAAGGTGGTGAATGTCGTCCTTCAAAACCACTTTGGTGAGACGGTCGCGGAGATCGCGGGCAACACCGCCGCGCACGACGGCTTTACCGGCGGAGGAGGCGATTTCACCCGGATCGTGCTCGGTCCCAATCAGCGGACGAACATCAACCTGCATGCCGGTAGCGACGACATCCTGAGGGGCGCGCAACGCAGCCTCGTCGAGCAACAATATGAAAGCAACGGAACGGGAGCGACGGGCCTCCTGCTTCCCTCCGAGTTGGGCATCCGGGCGACGGCAACCGTGAGCCGCGCGCTGTCCGACGGTGTCGAAGGAACGCTGAACGCCGAGGCCGATCATAGTCAGGGACATGCACTCAGCGGTTTGTCCGAGCAGTTGCCGGCTGAGCTCCATCGCTCGTCTACCGACAACCGACTGCACATCGGGGGCACCCTGAGCGGTGATCAGTCGCAATGGCATTGGAACCTAGCGGCCAATGCCGACGTCGACCATAACAGCACGAACACGATCCAGAGCGGCCTGTTCTTCGCGCCCGGGAGCGCCGCGTCGACTCGTGCGGCAGCCGATTTCGATGCGACGGTCAACGGGCCGCTTTTCGCAGTTCCTGCGGGCGAGGCCGAGATTACGGTTCGCGCCGGCGCGTCGACCGAGCATCTGCACATCGACCAGGAGCATTTCGTGACGCCGCCGGCCGGGTCGACGGACCGAACTACGGGCAGTGCGACCGTGAACGTCGACCTCCCGCTTTCGCATCGCGGGCGTGCGTTCGGTGCTCTCGGCAATTTAACGTTCAACGCCAATGCGGGGCTCGATGAGCTATCCGACTTCGGCGCGTTGGTCATCGCCGGAGTGGGCGCGAACTGGTCGCCGATCGAGCGGCTCAATATCGTGAGCAGCTGGAATCGGGAGGAGAGCGCCCCTTCCGTTCGCCAGCTCGGCGATCCGTTCGTTCAAACCCCCGGCACACGCATCTTCGATTTCACGAACGGCGTCGTGCCGCGCGCCGCGGTTGTGACCGGAGGCAATCCCGATCTCAGAACCGACCGTACCGGAACGTTCAAGATCAGCGCAGACTGGCAACCGATCGACACGGTCAATTTCCGCCTTCGGGCGGATTATGCGCGTGTGAGCATCGATCGCCCGATCTCCAACATCACCGTCTCGCCGGACCTCGAAGCGGCATTCCCACAGCGTTTCGTTCGCGATGGAGCCGGGAACTTGGTCAGTGTGGACTTAAGGCCCGTGAACTTCAGCAGTGCGCGCCGCGATACCCTTAGGTTCGGATTCGATTTCACTAAGCCGCTGAGGTCGAAGAAGGCATCCTCGTCCGACATTCAGCGTCTGCTCGGGCAAGCGCAGGCGGCAGGCATTGCCGTCCCGCAAAGCTCGGCGACCACTTCCTCGAACCGTGGCGCAATCCCGTCGAACGGCCGCCTGACCTTCTCGCTGACGGACACGATCACCTTGGTCGATCGGGCCATGATCCGGCGCGGTTTCCCCGAGCTCGACTATCTGCACGGAGCGCCGATCGGGCAAACCGGCGGCCAGCCGCGGCACCAGGTCCAAGCGCAGGCCGGCTGGTCGAACAACGGCATGGGGGCGCGCATCGGCGCCACTTGGCGCAGCGCGACGCGGGTCGACGCGCTGGACGGCGAGACGCTCCATTTCTCGCCGGTCGCGACCTTCGACCTTCGTTTGTTCGCCAACGTCGGCCAGTATCTTCCGATCGTATCGCGCTATCCTTGGCTGCGCGGAGCCTCCATGCGTTTCGAGGTCGGGAACATCTTCAACGCTCGGCCGAAGGTGCGTAACGACGCCGGAGCGATTCCCCTCGGCTATGAGCCGACCATGCTCGATCCGCTCGGCCGCACGTTCATGATCAGCTTCCGCAAGCAATTCCTGCCGACCAGCTTCTACCAGCAGCAACTTCAGAATTTCGAGAAACGGCAGTCGCAGCAGCCCTGACGGGCGGAGGAAGCTTTTGCCAATTCTGCAAATTATGCTTTAGCGCGCGCCAATGACGCCGGTTCAGCCCGTTCGGGGCACGCAAAGCCTGCTTGGTGAAGACGCCGACCGCCTCGCGAAGGTGGTCGAAGCGTTCGATCGCGTGCGCCGGCTGTATGGGTTCAGGCGCGTCGAGGTCCCCACGATCGAGTATACCGCAGTGTTTGCCCGGACGATCGGCGAAACCACCGACGTAGTCTCCAAGGAGATGTATTCGTTCGAGGATCGCGGCGGGGAGTCGATCACGCTTCGGCCCGAGTTCACCGCCGGCATCTGCCGCGCGTATTTGAGCGAAGGCTGGCAGCAGTACGCACCTCTGAAGGTCGCGACCCACGGCTCGGCATTTCGTTACGAGCGTCCGCAAAAGGGCCGCTTCCGCGAGTTTCACCAGCTCGATGCGGAGATCATTGGCGCAGCCGAACCGCAGGCGGACGTCGAGCTCTTGGCGCTCGGCCATCAGCTGCTGGTCGAACTGGGCATCGCCGAAGGCGTAACGCTGGAACTGAACACGCTCGGCGATCCGGCGACCCGCGACTCCTGGCGGGGGGCGCTCGTCGATTACTTCCACGCGCATAAGGCCGCCCTATCCGAGGACAGCTTGTCGCGCCTCGATCGCAATCCGCTGCGCATTCTCGACAGCAAGGATCCCCGGGATCGAGCCATCTGTCAGAACGCACCTGCAGTCGACGACTATCTGACGAGCGAAGCATCGGACTTCTTCGCAGCGGTTGTGGCGGGAATCGAAGCAGCCGGAGTGCCGTGGAAGCGGAACTCGAGATTGGTTCGAGGGCTCGACTATTATCGCCACACAGCGTTCGAGTTCGTCACGGATCTGCTTGGCGCACAGGGGACCGTGATCGCCGGAGGCCGATACGACGGCCTGATCGAAGCCTTGGGCGGACCGCACACGCCGGCCGTGGGCTGGGCGGCCGGCATCGAGCGGCTGGCGATGATGATCGATGCGCCTGAGCCGGACACGCCTTCCGTTGCAGTTATTCCGTTGGGTGAACGCGCGGAAGCCGAAGCGCAGAAGATCGTCGCGGGGCTGCGACGGGAGGGCATTGCCACCGAGATGTCCTATCGCGGCAATATGAAGAAACGTCTCAGCCGGGCGAATTCGTCGGGCGCGGCCTATGCCCTGATCATCGGCGATGACGAGCTCGATCGCGGCCAAGCGCAGCTCAAGGATCTGAACACTGGCGAGCAACGGTCGGTGTCGCTCGACCTCATCGGGGGTGCGATCGGCCGATGACCCAGATCTCGTCCGACCGCATCGCTTCGATCGAAGCGAGGAAGCAGGAACTCGCCAACCTCAAGTCGGCGCCAAACCTGTCTCCCGACGAGTTCGTGCGCCTGTCCAAGGACTATGCGGCGATCGAACCCGTGGCGGCGGCAGCGCGGGAGGTTCGGCGGCTTCGGGCCGAGCTCGAGGTGCTCAACGGAATGCTTCACGACGCCTCCGCCGAAGCCGAGCTCAAGGAGATGGCGGCGGCCGAAGCGGAAGAAATCAGGCACAAGCTGCCGCAAGCCGAGCGGGCGCTGGCCATCAAATTGCTCCCGCGCGATGCCGCGGACGACCGTGCCGCCATGCTTGAGGTTCGGGCCGGCACGGGCGGCGACGAAGCGGCGCTGTTCGCCGGGGATCTCTTGCGGATGTATCAGCGCTTCGCCGAATCGCAGGGCTGGCGTTTTGAGCTGATTTCGGCCTCTCCGTCGGAGCTCGGCGGTTACAAGGAAGCCGTCGCCTCGATCAGCGGACCAGGCGTCTTCGCGAAGCTAAAGTTCGAAAGCGGCGTTCACCGCGTGCAGCGTGTTCCGGCCACCGAGAGCGGTGGGCGCATCCACACTTCCGCAGCGACGGTGGCGGTTCTTCCCGAGGCCGAGGATGTCGACATCCAGATCGACGACAAGGACCTCAGGATCGACGTCTATCGCTCGTCGGGTCCGGGCGGGCAGTCGGTCAATACGACCGACAGCGCGGTTCGGATCACGCACCTGCCCACCGGTCTCGTCGTCATCCAGCAGGACGAGAAGTCGCAGCACAAGAACAAGGCGAAGGCGCTCAAGGTGTTGCGAACCCGTTTGTTCGAGCTGGAGCGCGAGCGCTTGGCGAACGAGCGCGCCGGCGCGCGCAAGTCGATGGTCGGTTCGGGTGACCGCTCGGAGCGGATTCGCACATACAATTTCCCGCAGGGCCGGGTCACAGACCATCGGATCAACCTGACCCTGCACAAGCTCGATGAAGTGCTGGAGGGCCCGCGGCTCGGCGACCTTCTCGAAGCGCTTATCGCCGAAGACGAAGCCGAGCGGCTCGCCGGCCTCGAGGAAGCGTGAAACACATCGCTCGCGCGCTGGGCGACGCCGCGCGCCAGCTCGAAAAGACCAGCGACACCGCGCGGCTCGATTCGGAGCTGCTGATGGCTGAGGCGCTGCACATCGATCGCGACAGGCTGCTCCTGTCGCCGCCTGACCGAGAGGTTCCGAAGCGGTTCTGGGATATGGTCGAGCGGCGCAAGGCCGGCGAGCCGGTGGCCTACATCACCGGCCGCCGAGCCTTCTGGAATATCGAACTTCACGTCGGCCCAGGCGTGCTTGTGCCGCGACCGGACTCGGAAGTGCTCATTTCCTCGGCGATCGAGCATTTCGACGGGACTGCCGGTCCGAAGCGCATTCTCGATCTCGGAACCGGCCCGGGTACGCTGCTGCTCGCAGCACTCGACGTATGGCCGGAAGCGACTGGCCTCGGCATCGACGTCTCGCGGCGGGCGATGTCCTATGCGGCCGCCAATACGCGCCGTCTCGGTTTCGAGGCGAGGGTCAAGTTCCGAGAGGGCGACTGGGCCAAGAACGTCAAGGAGAAGTTCGACCTGATCCTATGCAATCCGCCGTACGTTCCCGACGGAGCGGAGGTCGGTGCGGGCGTCCGTGAATTCGAGCCCGACGAAGCTCTGTTCGCCGGTACCGAAGGGCTCGATGCCTATCGCACGCTGGCCCCGCAGCTGCCGAGCCTTCTTGCCGAAGGCGGGCTCGCGGCGATCGAGATCGGCCACGACCAGGCGGCGGCGGTGAAGGCGTTGCTCGAGCGCGATGGCCTCCATGCGAAGGTCGCCCAGGATTTCGGCGGACGGGACCGCGCCCTTTTGTTAACTTGGGTTTGAACGAAAATCGCTTGGCATCCGGTGTCGGGCGCACTACATCATGTTTCTGGGCCGGGCCCGCTCCACCACGAAAGATGTAGAGCGCATCCCGCCCACCCCCGACGCAATCGAGCCGTTCAACTGGCGCTGAAGCGCAGACCGGAACGAGAGGGTCAGGAGCCGGCGCCGAACCGCGCCGACCCTGTCACCCTGTGCAAAAGGGGACAGCGACTACTTCGTAAGGACGTAGATTTGATCAATAATCGACAGGGCGGCCGCCGGCGCGGCCGTGGGGGTCAGAGGGGACAGAACCTTGGCGGACAGCCGGGGAACCGTCAGGACAATCGCCAGCGCGGCAATGCCGCTCAGTTGCTCGAGAAATACAAGAGCATGGCGCGCGACGCGCAGCTCGCGGGCGACCGCGTGCAGACCGAATATTATCTTCAGTTCGCCGACCATTATTTCCGCGTCTTGAGCGAAAGCCGGGCACGGTTCGAGGACCAACGCCGCCAACGCGGCGAGGATCTCGACGATGACGACGGTGAAGGCGAAGAGTTCGAGACCGCCGAGGCCGAAGGCTCCGCCGGTGAGGAGCGCGAAGAGCGCTCCGACCGGGGTGAGCGCCAGGATCGCGGTCCCCGCCAGAACCGCCGCGACCGTGAGCCTCGTCGCTTCAGCCGCGACGAACGTTCAGCAGACGACGGTGAAACGGAGCGCGAGGATCGCCCACGCTTGAACGGCCGTGACGACAGCCTTCCGCTCGACGTGCTTCCGCCCGCAATCGGTGCGGACGACGGCAAGCAGGAAGAGGCTGCGCCTCGTCCGCGGCGTCGCACGCGCGCGCCTCGCCCGACCGAGGGCGACGACGAGATCGCTCCGGCGGCCTAAGCCGGGCCGATCGGCCTTGGCCGATGCTCGTCGTCCAGCGCGACGAAGGTGAACAGGCCTTCCGTTACCTTGACCTCGGTCGCACCGAAGTCGCGCTCCGCGATCACTTCTATCCTGACGCCCATGGAGGTGCGGCCCTCGCGCTCGATCTCGGCATAGACCGAGATCAGATCGCGAAGGTGAATGGGCGCGATGAACTTCATCGCTTCGATGGCGATGGTGGCGACGGGCCCACGCGCGCGGCGCGAGGCCATGATACCCGCCGCGACGTCCATCTGGCTCAGCACCCAGCCGCCGAAAATGTGCCCGTTGGCGTTGATGTCGCCGGGACCCGGGATGACCCGAATCACCGGCGCGCGGTCCGAGTTGCTCATTCTTCCAAATTCTCCTGGTCGAAATGCGTGACCTGTTCGTCGTGACCGCTCGAAGAGCTCAGGAAGGCGAGCGTCATCAAGCCGGTGCCGAGAAGAACCGTCAGTCCAATACCGAGTGCGGTTGCGATCAGCATGTGGATATGAATCGCCGGATCGCCTCGCGCCACCAGCAGCACCGCAATGGCGGCGATGACGATCGACAGCAGCGCCAGCAGCCGGAAGATCCGAAGGAAGCGGCGCATCGTCGAATGTCGCGGGCTAGGCAGCGGATCTTGATCGGGCACGGGGTTTCCTTTGGCCACGCGAAGTGGGACTATCAAGCCGGCCAAAACGCGAGTCCCGAAAGGAGTGGCCATGACGATCGCATCGGTGCTTCGAGGCAAGGGAAGCGACGTCGAGACCATCGCCGCCGATGCATCCGTGTTCGACGCCGTCCGCAAGCTGGGCGAGAAGCGAATCGGCGCCCTGCTGGTGATGCATCAGGGGCGAATCGCCGGCATCATGTCTGAGAGGGACGTGATCTATTGCCTCCGCGACCACGGTGCTGACG
>JBKPJK010000508.1:0-2598 GCA_046730635.1 Pseudomonadota bacterium
GAACAGGCCCGGCACCATGACCTTCGGAAGGAACCGCAGCGCGACGCGCCAGGACGTCACCGGCAGGCTCCGGACCGTCTGCACGTACCACAGCAGGATCGCGGCCGAAGTGGCGATGAAGGCGATCTTCGCGGCCTTCCACAGCAACGGGTCATGCGGCGTCAGGAGCATGGTGTTGTCCCACAGGTGGACGGCCATGCCAGCGAGGGTCACGAAGTAGATGGAGAAGACGATAGCGACGATGACGCGGGCCTTGCCGAGGCGCTGCTCGTAGCGCTCGTTGGCCGCCTGGCGGTCGGGCGGCACGGCGGAAGCCGCTGGAGCTGCGGGAACCACCTTGCCGTTGCGAGCCTGCTCGATCTGTTCGGCGAGCTTGCCGAGCGGCTGCCCGGACAGCTGCAGGCGCCCCGATGAGAAGCGCCACAGTCTTTGGCGCCCATCAGCGCTCCTCGTCGCGATCTTCAGGAAGGAAGGGTAGCTCGGCTGGCGACCCTGCTGGATCGAGACGTTACCCACCTGCGGCCACTGCACGCGTTCGGTCCGGCCATTCTGCCACAATGTGAGGCCCAGGGTGTCCCATTGCAGCGCGCGCGGATCGTTCCGCACCTGCGCATTGAACCTGAGAGTGCGCCAGATGAGCAGCAGGTAGAACAGGCCCATGGCGGGCGCGATGAGCGTTCGCCCAGCAAAGCCGTGGTGCGCCGGGAAGTGGCGATCGGCCCAGAGCGGCAGCCCGATCAGACAAACGAGGACGAAGAGGGCGAAAGCGACCAGGGGAGCGACCCGCTGTTCCCTGTAATTGACGAGCATGAAACGCGCTCCGTTTTCCCGGCGACCTGGCGTCTAGCAGCGCTTGCTTACCGACCCGTTGAGACGGGTCTTGAAATCGGAAACCGCCGTTCCAAATCAGCGCTGTCGGACGCCATCCGGGTCCGGCGACGGGGCGCGACGTGCTCCTTACGCTCATGTCCGCTCCGCCAGTCGCTCAATTGGAGGACAGAAACATGCGTAGTGCTTTCGACTTTTCGCCCTATCGGCGTTCCACCGTCGGCTTCGACCGGCTGTTCGACATGCTGGAGAACAGCTCCTTCGGCCAGGGCCAGGAGAATTATCCGCCCTTCGACCTCTTGAAGAAGGGCGAGAACGATTATTCCATCCAGCTCGCGGTCGCCGGGTTCAAGCCGGAGGAGATCGACATCACGGCCCAGCAGAACGTGCTGATCGTGTCGGGCCGCAAGAACGAGGAGACCGAAGAGAACGGCTCCGACTTCATCTATCGCGGGATCGCCAACCGTTCGTTCGAGCGGCGCTTCGCGCTTGCCGACCATATCCAGGTCCGCGGCGCGGATTTGAAGGACGGCCTGCTCTCGATCGAGCTCGTCCGCGAAATCCCCGAGGCGATGAAGCCCAAGAAGATCAACATTGGCGCCACCTCGCCGAAGCACGACCAGATCGGCAGCGGCGGCAAGCCTGCTTCCGAGCAGACGGTCGATGCGGAGGGAGCCAACGCCTAAGCGTCGCGACCGCCGACGCAAAACGGCCCCGGAAGCCGGTGCTTCCGGGGCCTTCTTTATGCCTATGGGAACTTACCAGGCGCGGGTTTCGGCGAGCTCCATACGCCCGGCGGCGATGGCGATCACGTCGGCGACTTCTTCCGCCGTCGCGGCGGCGCCGATCGCGCTCAGGAACTGCGGGTCGAGACGGGTCTCGTCGAGCTGCTCCCGAAGCTTTCCGTCGTCGCCACGGGTGAGGATCCAAACGCGGGCTTTGTCGTCGATCTTTTCAAGTTTCATGTCGCTTCAAGTCCTTCTGGGGATTCCCGGACGCGCTGGCAGGGGAGGGTGAGGGAAGCGCGCCCGGGAAAGCTGTTTTCAGGCGACCTGGAGAACTCCGTTCATCCGGATCGGCCGATTCAAATTGAAGTAGTTCGGCGAGGTCTTCATCACCGCCTGGTGGATCTCCTCGAACTGCTCGGGAGTGCCGTTGCCGGCGATCGTCACCTGATAATCGATGGCCTCGTATCCCGGAGGCACGGTGTCATCGAGGCCCAGGAAGCCGCGAAGGTCGAGCGTTCCGTTGGTGCGGATCTCGAGCTTCTCCAGGGTGATGCCCTTGAGTGCGGCGCCGGCGACGTAACCCACGGTCATGCAGGCGTTGACGGCGGCCATCAGCAGCTCCTGCGGATTAGGCGCGCCGTCGCTTCCCAATAGCTCATGAGGCTCGTCAGCAACGATCTTGTGGCTTCGGGCGATGCGCTCGCCGGCGATGGTGAAGCCGTCGACAGTCGTCTCGCTGCGGGTCTGGCCTTGCCATCGCGTGGTGACGTCGAAGCTGACCTTCGCCTGTCCTGCGTCCTGTTGGATGGCTTCGACGACTTCGCCCAGGGCATCGAGGTCGAGGCCGTTGACGCGGCTTTTCACGGTGTCGAGCATTGTTCTTTCTCCTTTTTGAAACTGGCTCAGGCAAAAATCGGCGCGGCATCGGCGATGCGTTTCGCAGCGTTGGGCGAGAGGTTCTCGAGCGTCGCCTTGAACCGCTCGTGGACCATGCCGGAGCCGATGTAGGTCCAGCGGGCCGCCTGGTGCTGCTGCTCGATCA
>JBKPJK010000509.1:0-2008 GCA_046730635.1 Pseudomonadota bacterium
GTCGCCCTCCACGCCTATATCCGGGAGGAGAAGCGCTTCGATGGAGTCGAGCCGTTGATTGCCCATATGCAAGAGGACGAGGGGAAGGCGCGGCACCTGCTCGCGCTCGACTAAGCCCCTAATTTGCAATCTGATGAGTGACCGCTAGAGCCGCGCGCGAGATGGCCGACGCCCCCGACACCAGCAAAACCGACTACCGCTCGACGGTCTTCCTGCCGCGCACCGACTTTCCGATGAAGGCGGGCCTGCCGCAGAAGGAGCCGGTGATCGCGCAGCGCTGGGAGAAGGAAGGGCTCTACCAGCAGATCCGTGAAGCCCGCGAAGGCCGCGAGAAGTTCATCTTCCACGATGGCCCGCCCTACGCCAACGGCGACATGCACATCGGCCATGCGCTGAACCATACGCTGAAGGACATGGTCGTCAGGACGCAGACCCTGCTCGGCAAGGACGCGCCTTACGTGCCCGGCTGGGACTGCCACGGGCTTCCGATCGAGTGGAAGGTCGAGGAGCAGTATCGCAAGAAAAAGCTCAACAAGGACGAGGTCCCGGCGAAGGAGTTCCGCGCCGAATGCCGCGCCTATGCCCAGCACTGGGTGGACGTGCAGCGCGAGCAGCTGAAGCGACTGGGAATCAGCGCGCACTGGGACAAGCCGTACCTGACGATGGCCTATTTCGCCGAAGGGACGATCGTCAGCGAGCTGTTCAAGTTCGCCGAGAGCGGCCAGCTCTATCGTGGCGCCAAGCCGGTGATGTGGTCGCCGGTCGAGAAGACCGCGCTGGCCGAGGCCGAGATCGAATATGAGGATATCGTCTCGACGCAGATCGATGTCGCGTTCGAGATCGTCGAAAGCCCAATCGCGGAGCTGGTCGGCGCTTATGCGGTCATCTGGACGACGACGCCGTGGACGATCCCCGTCAACCAGGGGATCGCCTACAATCCGGAGGTGGGATACGTCCTGCTCTCGGCCGAAGGAGAGCATATCCTCGTGGCCGAACCGCTCGTCGGAGCGTTCAAGGAGCGGAGCGGGCACGCGCACCTCCAGGTGGTGAAGCACCTCAAGGGAGCCGAGCTGGCGGGGACGATCGTGCGCCACCCGATGCAGAAGCTCGGCGGCTTCTTCGCCAAGCCACGGCCGTTCCTGCCCGGCGACTTCGTCACCACCGACCAGGGCACGGGCCTCGTGCACATGGCGCCGGACCATGGCGAGGACGATTTCGAGCTTTGCCGCGCCAATGGCATCGACCCGGTCTTCGCAGTCGATGCGGCGGGCTTCTATCGGGCCGACTGGCTGTGGCTCGGCGGACAGGGATCCGTCATCAACGCCAAGTTCAACGCACCCGACGGGCCGATCTGCACGGACCTGCGCGAGGCGGGCGCTTTGCTCGCGGCGAGCGCGGACTTCCAACATAGCTACCCGCATAGCTGGCGGTCGAAGGCCAAGGTCATCTACCGCTGCACGCCGCAATGGTTCATCGCCATGGACCGCGAGCTGGGCGACGGATCGACCCTGCGCAGCCGCGCAGTGCAAGCGATCGCCGACACACGCTTCGTTCCGGACAAGGGCCGCAACCGCTTGGGCTCGATGGTCGAGCAGCGGCCCGACTGGGTGATCAGCCGCCAGCGCGCCTGGGGCGTCCCGATCGCGCTCTTCGTCGAGCGCAAGACCGGCGAGTTGCTCGTCGATGCGGAAGTGAACCAGCGCATCGTCGATGCGATCACCGCCGAAGGCGTCGACGCCTGGTCCGCCGAGAATGCCCAAGCCTTCCTCGGCGATCGCAACCCCGACGATTACGAGATGGTCACCGACATTCTCGACGTCTGGTTCGACAGCGGCTGCACCCACGTCTTCGTGCTCGAAAGCGGCCACTGGCCCGAAGAGCGCTGGCCTGCCGACCTCTATCTCGAAGGGTCCGACCAGCACCGCGGCTGGTTCCAGTCGTCCCTGCTCGAAAGCTGCGGAACCCGCGGGCGCGCACCTTATGATGCGGTGCTGACCCACGGCTTCAC
>JBKPJK010000510.1:0-7676 GCA_046730635.1 Pseudomonadota bacterium
CAGAACGTTGTCGCGCAGCACTGCCCAGTCGAAACGCTTCTGAGGCACGTCCCAACCGAACATCGCCGCATCGTCGAGGTCCTCCGCGAAATGGGCCCCGTACACGAGCAGCTTCTTCGGCACGCAGCCACGAATGACGCAGGTACCGCCGACCTTATATTCCTCCGCGATCGCTACCCGCGCCCCGTAAGCCGCTGCCACTCGCGCAGCGCGCACGCCGCCAGAGCCGGCACCGATTACGAACAGGTCAAAGTCGGCCATGAATTCCTCAGTAGTTCAGTGGCTTGAGCCGATCGGCGCAAGCCAGACGGGACGATCCTTGGGCCAGAAGCGCTCGGTTCATAGCCCCGCCCGCTCCATCAAGGCGCGAGTCGACACGTCGAGATCGTTCTCGCCCGATTCTTCGGCAAGCTGCCGCGCGATCTGCTTGCCGAGCTCGACGCCGAACTGGTCGAAAGGATTGATGCCGAGCAGGACTGCATTGGCGAACGTCCGATGCTCGTAGAAAGCGATGAGTGCTCCGAGCGAGCGGGCATCGAGCCTGTCGACCAGGATGGTGCTTCTGGGCCGATTGCCCGGATAACTGCGCTGCGGGTCCTCGCTGGCGCTACCCTGCATCAGGGCGGCGCTCTGAGCAAAGGCGTTGAGCAGAAGCAGCCGATGATGCTCGGGATCCTGTTCATCATCGCTTTCGCTGACGGCGACGAACTCGACTGGCACGAGCACGGTGCCTTGATGGAGCAGCTGGAAGACGGCGTGCTGGGCGTCTGTGCCGGTTCCACCCCAAGTAATGGGCGCCGTCGGCTTGCCCACGGGTCCGCCCGCCGCGGTTACCGATTTGCCGTTGGACTCCATCTCCAGCTGCTGGAGATAAGGCGGCAAAAGCCGAAGACGCTCGTCGTAGGCAAAGACCCCTCGGCTCTGACACCCGAAGTCCTCGACATAGGCGCGGTCCGCAAAGGCCGCGATCAACGGCACATTGTCCGCGATCTCGGAAAAGCGGAAGTGCCGGTCCATCTCCGCCGCACCCTCGAGCAGCTCTTCGAACGCGTCCCACCCGAGCGCCAGAGCGGCCGTCACTCCGACGGAACTCCATAGCGAATAGCGTCCGCCGACACCCTGGCCGAACGGAAGGATACGCGTGTCGTCAATGCCAGCCTGTACCGCGGCTTCGGGAGCGGCGGTCACAGCGATGACCCGCCCATCCGGGTCGGAAACCCCTGCGCCGCGCAACCATTCACGAGCCGCTTCGAAGTTTGCGAGCGTCTCGAGGGTGGTGAAAGTCTTCGACGCCACGACAAGCAGGGTCGTTGCCGGATCCAGTGGCTCGACCGCGTCGTCGAATGCGGCGCCGTCGATGTTCGACAGGAATCGGACGATCAGCTTCGACGTGCGTCTTCCGAGCGCATCGACGAGCAGCGCCGGCCCGAGCACCGACCCGCCAATGCCGATATGCAATACCCCGGTGACGTCCCCGAACGCGCCCGCTTCGATCGCATCGACCAGCGCCCGCGTCCGCTGTCTCCGCGCCGTCGCGAGATCGACATCCTCGGGCGCTCCGCTACCCCGTTCGGCAACATGTGTCGCTGGGCGGCCTTCGCTCGAATTGACGATTTCACCGGCAAACAGCGCGTCTCGCGCCGCGGCAAATCCCGCCCGCTCGGCACGTTCGGCGAAAGCTGCGAGCCGGTCGCGATCCAAATGGGTCTTGGACCAGTCGAAATAGAGACCGGCCGCCTCAAAACTGAGCCGGCTCAACCGGTCGGGCTCCGACTTGAAGAGTTGCTCGAGGGTCGGTCCTGCGGCTTGCTGCGGTTTGATCGGCATGCCGCCAGCCACATAATGACCGGGGAGCCAATTGCCACCCCGCCTTGACCATCGCCCTGCAGCCGGAAAGAAACAGCAAAGATGCAATCGCCGATTTCCAGCAGCCGCGCGAAAAGCCGCTCCGGGTCCCACCGCGCCAAGGAAGGCGCCTGGGGCACCGCGCGCTTCATCCTTACTCTTGCGGTCCTTGCCTGGGCATTCCGTTGCTTCTTCGTCGCACCGTTCAGCATCCCATCGGGATCGATGCTGCCGACGCTGTACATCGGCGACTACCTGGTCGTTGCGAAATGGCCTTACGGCTATTCCCGCTACAGCTTTGTGCTTGGAGTTCCGTCCTTCAGCGGACGGATAGCGAGACACCTGCCCAAACGGGGCGATGTCGTCGTCTTCCGACATCCGACCGAGGATTCCGACCTCATCAAGCGCGTAATCGGCTTGCCGGGCGACACGGTCGAGTTGCGAGCAGGTCAGGTCGTTCTGAACGGCCGGCCGGTCTCTCGAGCGCCGCTCGCTCCGTACAGGCTACCGATCAGCTCCAATACGCCCTGCAGGGTCGTGCCGCCCGCCTCACCTGCCGTGATCCAGACCAACGGCCAGTCCTTGTGCATCTATCCTGCGTATCGCGAGACTTTGCCCAACGGTCCTTCGTACATCGTCCTCGACCAGGCGGCGACGCAGGCGGACGATTTCGGTCCCGTGAAGGTGCCGGCCGATCATGTGTTCCTGATGGGCGACAACCGCGACGATAGCCTGGACAGCCGCTACCCATCAGCGGAAGGCGGGATCGACATGGTGCCCACCGAAAACCTGGTCGGACGCGCCGCTTTCACCTTCTGGTCGACCGACGGCAGCGCATCCTGGTGGAAGCCCTGGACCTGGTTCTCGGCACTGCGGCCCAAGCGCATCGGCCGCGGTTATGCCGGAGCGGCTGAATGAGCCGCCAGATCGAGACGTTCGTCCGCGAGAGACTCGGCCACGAGCCCAAGGACTTGGCCTTGTTCGAGCTCGCATTCACACATTCGAGCGTCAGCCGCGACAGTTATGAGCGACTGGAGTTCCTGGGCGACCGGGTGCTCGGCATGGTCATCGCCAATGCGCTCTACCGCCGCTATCCGAACGAGCCCGAGGGCTATTTGTCGAGACGCTACAATGGCTTGGTCGATCGTGAGACCTGCGCCGAAAATGGCCGGGAGATCGGCGTACCCGCACTCATCAAGCTCGGAAAGCAGGCGCGCGAAGACGGCGCGAACCGGAGTGAAAATGTCGTCGGGGACGTCGTCGAGGCACTGATCGGCGCCTTGTTCATCGACGGAGGAATCGACGCAGCCGAGCGGTTCATTCTGAAGCTTTGGGAACCGGACGTCGAAAGCCAGCGCCGCGCGCCCCAACACCCGAAATCCGCGCTTCAGGAACTGGCGGCTGCGAAAGGCTGCAAGCCGCCGGCCTATGAGGTCGTCTCGCGCACTGGCGCGCACCATGCGCCGAAATTCACGATCCGCGTCTCGGTGCCCAAACTCGGCGAAGCGATGGCGGAAGGGCTGAGCAAGCAGGAAGCGGAAACCGCGGCAGCATCAGCCTTGTTGTCGCAATTGCAATGACCGAAGACCAAACGCGGGCCGGCTTCGTCGCCGTCATCGGCGCGCCCAATGCGGGCAAGTCGACGCTGGTGAACGCGCTGGTGGGCCAGAAGGTGGCGATCGTCAGCCCCAAGGCGCAGACGACACGCTCGCGCCTGATGGGCATCGCGCTAGCCGACCGGACCCAGATCCTGCTCGTCGACACGCCTGGAATATTCGAGCCGCGGAGGCGCCTCGATCGCGCGATGGTGGCCGCGGCCTGGACCGGGGCGCAGGACGCCGACCTCATCCTTCTCGTAATCGATGCCTCGGAAAGGGTCCGGGACGAGGCTCTCCGGGGTCTCGACGACCGCGAACACCCGCTTTTCCTTGCCCTCAATAAGATCGACCTCGTCAAAAAGGAAAATCTGCTCGCACTGTCCGCTCAACTGACAGAGCGCCTGAATCCCCAAAAGATATTCATGATCAGTGCCACGCAAGGGGACGGGATTGCCGACCTGAAGCAAGAGCTTGCAACAGCAATGCCCGAAGGCCCCTGGCTCTATCCCGAAGACGAGGTCTCTGACGCCACGGATCGAATGATCGCCGCGGAGCTGACGCGCGAGCAGATCGTCAACCAGCTCCACCAGGAGCTGCCCTATGCGACGGCTGTCGAAACGGAGACCTGGGAGGACCGGCCCGACGGATCGACCGCAATCCGTCAGCAAATTCTCGTCGAGCGAGACAGCCAGAAGGCCATCGTAATCGGCAAGGGCGGCCGGCGTCTCAAGGCCATCGGCGCCGCGGCCCGCGCAGAGATCGCTCAGCATCTTGGTCGCCCGGTGCACCTGTTCCTGCATGTGAAGGTCAATCCGCGGTGGGACGAAGACCGCGGCCTCTACCGGGAAATCGGCTTGGAATGGGCCGATTAGGCTGCGGCCAGAAGCTCGCTCACCCACTCCGGCACGAGCTCGCCCGCCTTTCCAATACGGCTTTCGTCGAACATGTAGCTGCCGAGGCTCGGCTCGAGATTCATCTCGAGCGTCCTGGCGCCGCAGTAGCGCGCGGTCTGAACGAACCCCGCCGCCGGATAGACTGCTCCAGAGGTGCCGATCGACACGAACAGGTCGCAGCGGTGCAGCGCCGCGTCGATGCGTTCCATCTCGTACGGCATCTCGCCGAACCAGACGATATCGGGCCTCACCCTTCCCGGCAGTCCGCACGCGGGGCAGTCTGCGCTCACGCCCATTGGTCCGGACCAGTCGAAACGATCGTCACACGCCAGGCACCATCCCTTGGTTAGTTCACCGTGCATGTGGAGCAGTCGCTTCGAACCGGCGCGCTCGTGAAGATCGTCGACGTTCTGGGTGATGAGCAAAAGCTCACCCGGCCATTCCGCGTCCAATCTCGCCAGAGCCGTGTGAGCACCATTGGGGCTCACAGTTCCAAGCTTCTCCCGGCGAGCGTCGTAAAAGCCATGAACCAGCGCCGGATCTCTCCGGTAGGCTTCGGGCGTGCAGACGTCTTCGACCCGGTGCCCCTCCCAAAGGCCATCGGGCCCACGGAAGGTCGCGAGGCCGCTTTCGGCGGAAACTCCGGCCCCGGTCAGAATGACGATGTTGCGGACGTCCATCGAACAAGCATAGAGCCGCAATGCAATGAGCGAAGGGAAAATCCGCATCGGAATCGGCGGCTGGACCTATGCGCCGTGGCGCGGCGTGTTCTATCCGGACAAGCTGCCGCAAGCGAAGGAGCTGGAGTACGCCTCCCAGCAGCTGAGCGCGATCGAGATCAACGCGACCTTCTATGGACGCCAGAGTCCCAAGAGCTGGCAGAAGTGGGCGGAGACCGCCCCTGACGGATTTCAGTTCGCGGTCAAAGGCTCACGCTACTGCGTGATGAAGCCCAAGCTGGCCGAGACTGCGGAGGGTCTCGCCGGATTCTTCGCCCAGGGTTTTGCCGCCCTCGGGGCCAAGCTCGGCCCTATCCTCTGGCAATTCGCGCACCGTCGGAAGTTCGACAGGGACGACATTGCGGCGTTCATCGCGCTGCTCCCGCGCGAGCTTGAGGGCGTAGAGCTCCGCCACGCGATCGAGCCGCGCCACGAGAGCTTTCGTGACGAGAAGTTCTTCCAGCTCTGCCGTGACCGCAACGTCGCCGTGGTTCTCGAGGATTCCGACGATTATCCGACCATCGAGGCGGACACCGCTGATTTCCGCTACGCGCGGTTCCAGCGGATGAACGAGGAGATCGCGACCGGCTACGACGACGCGGCGCTCGACAGGTTCGCAGCGCAGGCACGCGATTGGCGCAGCGCTGGCCGCGACGCCTACATTTTCATGATCAACGGAGCCAAGGTGCGCGCTCCGGCAGCTGCGCTAGCCCTCCAGGAACGCCTTCGCTAATCACTGCCGATGCGCACCGCCGACCAGCCGATCCGAATTGCCCTGTTCGCGCCGGAAGGCCGGATGGGGAAAGCGATCTCGAACGCCGTTGCCGATGATCCGAGCTTCAGCATCGATCGAGATCACGGCGACGTCCTGGTCGATTTCTCCGCGCCGGATGCGCTTCGCGAAAGTCTCGACCGCGCCACTGCCGCCAACGTTCCGATCATGGTGGGGACGACGGGCCTGACCCCGGAGCATCATAAGATGATCGAAGACGCGAGCGGCAAGATCGCCGTCATCTATGCTCCGAACACGTCGCTCGGGATCAATCTGCTGAAGGACCTCGTCGAGCAGGCGACTGCGCGTCTCGGGCCGGACTGGGACATCGAGATCCTGGAGATGCATCACCGGCACAAGGTCGATGCGCCGTCCGGTACCGCGCTGATGCTCGCGCAGTCGGCGGCGAAGGGTCGCGGATCGACCATCCAGGAGCTCAGCCGGTTCGATCGCATCAGCGAGCACCCGCACGCCCGGGAGCCCGGCACCATCGGTTACGCTTCGCTTCGCGGCGGTTCGGTGGCCGGGGAACATGTGGTGATTCTTGCAACGGACGGCGAGCGGGTGGAGCTCGGCCACCGTGCCGACAGCCGCAAGATCTTCGCGCGCGGAGCGCTGGCCGCCGCCCGGTTCCTCGTCGGCAAGCCTGCCGGCCTCTACTCCATGCGGGACGTCATCGGCTCCCTGTGAAGCGCGACCAGGTCTTCGAATTCTTCCGCCGGCTCGCGGAGGCCAATCCGTCGCCTACCACGGAGCTTGAATCCGACAATCCGTATCAATTGTTGGTCGCGGTCGTGCTTTCTGCGCAGGCCACGGACGCCAGCGTGAACATCGCCACCAAGCCCTTGTTCGAGCACATAAAAACCCCGCAGCAGATGGTCGAACTCGGCGAGGACGACCTGAGGGCGGCGATCAAGACGATCGGCCTGTTCAACACGAAGGCGAAGAACGTCATCGCGCTCAGCGAAGAGCTCGTCGCCAAGTACGGCGGCGACGTCCCGCGGACGCGAGACGAGCTCCAGGCGCTTGCCGGCGTCGGTCGAAAGACGGCCAACGTTGTGCTCAATACAGCGTTCGGCGAGGAAACATTTGCCGTCGACACGCACGTCTTCCGCGTGTGCAACCGCACGGGTCTGGCGCCCGGCAAGACAGTCGACGAAGTGGAAGCCAAGCTTGAGAAGATCGTTCCGCAGCCTTTTCGGCGCGACGCTCACCATTGGCTGATCCTGCACGGGCGCTACATCTGCAAGGCTCGGCTACCCGAGTGCTGGCGTTGCCCGGTGATCGACTTGTGCCGCTACCAGCCCAAAACACCGCCGCCCGAGGAGAGGACTAAATCCATCGCCGCTCGAAGCGGTCCCCCAAAGTCGTCAGCAACTCGTATTGCGAAAGGCCGGACTGCTTCGACGCCGAGGGCAAGTCGTAATCGATCTCGACCCAATCGCCTTCCTTGAGCTGGGGCGCAGCGTCACAAGCGACAGCAAGCAGATCCATCGACACGCGCCCGAGCGCCGGAAGCGCATATTCCCCGATGAATGCCGAACCATGCGACGAGAAGCCACGCAGATACCCATCGGCATAGCCGATGTTGAGGATTGCAGCCTCGGTCTCATCGCGCGCCAGGAAGGTTGCGCCATAGCCGCAACTCTCGCCCGGCGGGATGACGCGGCGCTGCACGACTTGGGCCTCGACGCGGATGGCCTGGCGAATATGTCCTTCGGCCTCTACGCGCGGAATCCCGCCGTAGAGCGACATTCCCGGCCGAACGAGATCGAAGCTATAGTCGCGACCGAGGCAGATGCCGGCGGAATTGGCGAAGCTGTATCGGCGCGCCGGCACGGCTGAAGCG
>JBKPJK010000511.1:0-2493 GCA_046730635.1 Pseudomonadota bacterium
CCTGAGCAAGACGGACCATCGCGTCGTAGACCGATTGATCGCCATGCGGATGATATTTGCCGATCACGTCGCCGACGACGCGGGCCGACTTCTTGTAGGCGCCCGCGGGATCGAGACGCAGCAGCCGCATCGCCCAAAGCAAGCGGCGGTGGACGGGCTTCAGACCGTCGCGGACGTCGGGAAGGGACCGCGCTGTGATCGTCGAAAGGGCGTAGACGAGGTACCGCTCGGAGAGGGCAGCGTCGAACGGAGTCTCGATTACGGAAGAAATATCGGATGCGGGCATGACCGCTGCCTAGCAAGCCGTTCCGTCCCCTTCCACCAGTTCCGTGAGCTTATTCCGCGGCTTGAGCCGTCTGCTGCGGCCAGCCGCCATATACGTCCGCCTTCGATCGCTCCATTTCGGCGATCAACCACTCCTTGAAGCGCTTGATCTTGGGCGTGAGCTTGCGGTCCGCGGGATAGACCAGCCAATAGGCCCAGCCGCGTGCCGATATGCGATCCGGAAACGGGACCTGAAGGCGGCCGGCGGCAACATCGCCCTTCCAGAGCAAGGGCGTGAGCAGCGCAAATCCCTGCCCGGCCATCGCCGCATGACCTTCGTTCGCCTGGTTTTCCAGGCGGATGCCCGGACGCTTCAGGACCGACTCATCGGCCGGAACTCCGTTGTCGGAGAACCACTGCTGCCACCAATCGTCGTTGGGATTGATCAGGTTCTGGCCCGGAATGTCGTTGGGCTCGAGCCTCCGTCCGAGCTTGCGCTCGACCGCGGCAATGCATTCCGGGCTCGCCATCGGGGTGAACTCCGATTCGAACAGGCGGTGATGCTCCATGCCTTCCCAGCCGCCGCCGCCCGCGCGGATCGCGACATCCGCGTCGCCGGCTCGAAGGTCGCACAGCTCGTTGCTGGTCGTCATCCTGACCGCGAGGTCGGTATGCTCCATCTGAAAGCCGCCGAGCCGCCACGCGAGCCAAGTGTTGGCGAATGTGTGGGTCGTCGTCACCGTGAGCAGCGATTCATCTTCCTCACGATGGCTCGCGAACGCTGCCTCGATGGAGTCGAACGCGCTGGAGAGAGTTGGAAGCAGGCGTGCTCCGAGAGGAGTCAGCCGGGCCCGGCCCTTCTCCCGTATGAACAAGGGGGCGCCGAGCCGTTCTTCGAGGCTCTTCACCTGGTAGGACACGGCAGCCTGGGTCATCCCGAGCTCGGCCGCTGCCGCGGTGAAATTCTCGGTCCGGGCGGCCGCTTCGAAGGCCCGGATCGCTGCCAGGGGTGGAAGTCGCCTCATAAGTTCACCTCATAAGGTGCGTTTATTGACCCGTTTAACTGTTTGATTGGCGAAACGGGAGGCAGAATCATACATAGGTTTTGGCCGCCGGCGAAGGAAAATCCCTCCCCTCACAGCCCCCCCTCGCCGGCGGCTCACAAAAAGGAAGGACGAACTTGCCATGACTTATGGCCTCAGCACCCGTGCGTTCATCGAAAACGGCCCCGTCGCCCAGGTCGCCGAAGCGGACACACTGCGTACGACGGCCCGCTCATGGCGCGCCCTCGACGAAGCCCATCGCATCGAGCTGATCGAAATGGCGCTCCGCGTCGCGAACGATCGCATCGACGCCTTTCCGCTGGCGCTCTGAGCGAAGCGGACAACAGGGAAAGAAAGGAATGGTCACCATGGTGGATGAGATTTTCGACCGCCACTATCAGGCCGGCCGCAACGAACTGAATAAGACTCTCGCCAGCGCCTTCGGAAGGCTTGGTCATGCAATCGCCAATGCCTTCGAAGTCTTGGTGAAAATTGAGTATCAGGCGCCTTGGGCAGTGAAAGCCCGGGGGGCGCGCTGCAACTAAACCCACCTTAGAGGAGCGCGGGCTAGCACGCACCGCGCTCCTCGCTTATAGCCGCGGCTCCTTCTCCCAGTGGAGTGATGCTCGACCGTGGCCCGTCGCCGCCAAATCTATGAGGGCAAAGCCAAGATCCTCTACGAGGGTCCGGAACCCGGAACGCTGATCCAGTACTTCAAGGACGATGCCACTGCGTTCAACGCGCAGAAGCGTGGCACGATCAGCGGCAAAGGCGTGATCAACAATCGCATTTCAGAGCATATCTTCACTTCGCTGACGGCGATCGGGGTGCCGACCCATTTCATCCGCCGCCTCAACATGCGCGAGCAACTGATCCGCCAGGTCGAGATCATCCCGATAGAGGTCGTGGTCAGGAACGTCGCCGCCGGTTCGCTGTCGAAGCGGCTCGGGATCGAGGAAGGCACGCAGCTGCCGCGGACCATCATCGAATATTATTACAAGGACGACGCCCTCGGGGACCCGATGATCGCCGACGAGCATATCGCCTGCTTCGGCTGGGCTACGCAGGACGAGATGAACGACATCGCGGACATGGCGATCCGCGTGAACGATTTCCTGTCGGGCATGTTCGCGGCCATCGGCATCCGGCTCATCGACTTCAAGCTCGAGTTCGGGCGGGTGTGGGA
>JBKPJK010000512.1:0-9122 GCA_046730635.1 Pseudomonadota bacterium
GTTCATGGAGGTGTCCTACCTCCTCCTTCACGGCGAGCTGCCGAGTCAGAAAGAGCTCGATCGGTTCACCTACACGATCAGCCGGCACACCATGGTCCACGAGCAGCTCGCGACCTTCTACCGCGGCTTCCGGCGCGACGCTCACCCGATGGCGATCATGTGCGGCGTCGTCGGCGCGCTGTCGGCCTTCTACCATGACAGCACGGACATCACCGATCCCGAGCAGCGGATGATCGCCTCGCATCGTCTGATCGCGAAGATGCCGACGCTCGTTGCGATGGCGTACAAATATTCGCTGGGCCAGCCGTTCCTCTATCCGGACAACAGCCTCAGCTATACCGGCAACTTCCTGCGCATGACCTTCGGTGTCCCGGCCGAGCCCTATGTGGTCAATCCGGTGGTCGAGGATGCGATGCGCAAGATCTTCATCCTCCACGCCGACCACGAGCAGAACGCTTCGACGTCGACGGTTCGCCTGGCCGGCTCGTCGGGCGCCAACCCGTTTGCGTGCATTGCGGCAGGCATCGCGTGCCTCTGGGGGCCCGCGCATGGCGGAGCCAACGAAGCGGCTCTCAACATGCTTCGGGAGATCGGCGACGTGAAGCGCATCCCCGAATATATCGCCCGGGCCAAGGACAAGGACGATCCGTTCCGGCTGATGGGCTTCGGGCACCGCGTCTACAAGAATTTCGATCCACGAGCGAAGGTGATGAAGGCGACCGCCGACCAGGTGCTCGCGGAGCTGAACATCTCGGACCCGGTACTCGACGTCGCCAAGGAGCTCGAGCACATCGCGCTCAACGACGAATATTTCATCGAGAAGAAGCTCTACCCCAACGTCGATTTCTATTCCGGCGTGATCCTGAACGCGATCGGCTTCCCGACCGACATGTTCACGGCGCTGTTCGCCCTGGCGCGCACCGTCGGCTGGGTCGCGCAATGGAACGAGATGATCGCCGATCCCGAGCAAAAGATCGGCCGTCCGCGCCAGCTCTACGTCGGATCGACGCAGCGCGACTACGTTCCGCTCGACAAGCGTTAAGGACTGGGAAGCGTCAGTGTGAAGCGCGCGCCCTGACCGGGCATGCTTTCAAGGGTCACGTCGCCGCCCATCGAGCGGGCGAGTCTGCGCGAAATCGCGAGCCCTAGGCCCGTTCCGCCGGTTTCGGCCTGGAGGCGTTCGAAGCGCTCGAAGATCCGCTGCTGGTCGGGCGCGTCAATGCCTGGTCCTTCATCCGCAACGGTCACCGAAGCCGATGCATGCGTGCGGTCGAACGACAATCTTACCGTCGAATTTTGGGGCGAATGCCTGAGCGCATTGCCGATGAGATTGACCAGGATCTGGATAACCGCAGGCTCCTGCCCCGTGGCCGGCAACGGATCGGTCGCGTCGGCGGCGATCGTGACGTTGCGCTCCTCGGCAAGCGATTCCACCAGCACGATCGCTTCCGCGACCAATGCCGAAAGGTCGATTGCGCGCTGCCCGTGCGCCGGATCTTCGCTCATCGAGCGCACGACGGAGAGGAGATGGCGCGCTGCGGCGGCAATGTCGTTGCCGTAGCTCGCATAGTCACTGCGCAGCGGCCCGTCGGCGCGCTCCACGATGCGCTCGGCACTGTCGATAATGCGATCGATGGGCGAACGAAGGACTTCTTCCAAGGCCTGGTCGAAATCGGTCCCGGTCGAGACCGGCCCATTCGCGTTTAGCCGGTCGATCGCGGCCGTTCCGCGGAAGCCCGCGAAGCGGCCGTCGGCCGCGGTCACGACCTCGCCACTCAACATGACGCAACGATCCGTGTCGGCGCGACTGCAAGCCTTCTGGTTGGCGAAGCTTCGCCGGCTGGCGAGCGCGCTGATCAACGGCATTTCGCCGTCCTCGTTTTCGAGGAGGCGCATTGCGCGCGTCAATGGCTGGCCGGAGAATTCCGCGACATCCACACCGAGATGTTCGCCAAGCTCGGGTGACAGCGAAATGAGGCGCAGCTCTTCATCGGCCGCCCATTCGTTGAGCGCTTCAGGTGCGGATTCCGCCGGGCCCCCAAGGAGAGCCGCGAGGCGCGGCGCACCAGGCGCGCGCTCGGTCCAGCCCTGGAGCTCGAGAACGACCTCTTCGCCGTCAGGCGTCGCCTGAACCCAAAGCTCGATGTCATGATCGTTCGAGGCGGCCACGGCCTGCCGGGTCACGGATGTCCCCAGCTTTCGTGCGAGCTCGGCCACTGCAGCGATCTGAGGCAGTGCGAGCCGCTGACCCAGGCCAGACCCAGCTTGACGTTGGAGCGTTTCGAGCTCGGGATCGGCTGCGACCAGGCGGCCAGCCTTGTCGAGACGACCGACGATCGCGCGCGGTTCAGATGGGACGCTGGCCACGATCGTTCCCCAATGCCGTGACTGCCTGCTGATAGAGCGGATCGGCAGAAAGCCAGCTAAGAGCGCCGCTGATGTCGGCGTCGCTCAATCGATCAAAACGCATGATCGCGCCTGCGGCATCGCCAATCCCGATCAGATCGCCGATTCCGGCGAGCAGAGACGCAGTCGTCTCGCGGGCGAGGCGCGCCATTCGAAGCAAGAGCATGATCCGCTTGGGCTCGCCGGAGAGAAGCTCTCCGAGTGAGACGTCACCGGCAATTCCGCACCTTCGGGCGAGCGCCTGGGCAACGAAGTTCATCTCTCCTTCCATCGCGGCACCGACGATGAGATCGTCGCCGAGTTCACCCTCCTCGTCGAGCAGGCGAACGAGCGAAAAGGTCAGCTGTTCGATGCTGCTTCCGGGGTCATGCCGAGCGAGCACCTGGGCGACGGCAGCCGAAAGCTGGCGATCCGCCTCTGCGGCGCCGCTTGCGGCGAAATCCCGGCGCAATGCTGCGGCGAGCGAGCAAACTAGGGCCCGAGCCTCGGCCGCCGGGAGATCGTCGAAGTGCAGAAGACACTGACCGAACCGATCGCGCCGGCGCCCGCGCGCGATGATGAGAGTCATGGCGGCCGCTGCGATTGCGCCGTCGCCGTGACTGACCAGACCCTGGATCACGCGGGCTTCGCGCCGTCCCGACCTCGCCTTGGCCCCGGTGGAGATTCTCTCTTCGTCGGCCCGGCGGAGCAGCAGTCGGACGAGACCTGCACGGTCGAGGAGCCCGGTCGACGTCAGGGCCTCGATCAGTGCGAGGTTGCCCTCGTCGTTGGCCGGCGTCGCGACATTCGGGAGCGCAGCCCGGACCTCGTCCGCGATATCTCCGACCAGGCAATGCAGCATCGCGGTCATCAGCGCCCGCTCCTGCTCGCTCAATCGGTCGGAAGAATTGAGGAAGAAATCGACCCGCACGGTCGACAGCCGGTCGCCGCCCGCGCGGCGCGCAGGCGCGGACAGGTCGGCTGCCGAGGCAGCGATCGGCCATTCTTCCGGCATCATCTCAGAGATGATTATCGAATTTCTGTTAACTTCCCGTCAACTCGGCTGTGAATGCCGGACGTGCTGAATGATGAAAAATGAGACAGTTGCGTAGAGCAGCAGCCCGATCAGGTAGGCCGTCCACGACCCGGCAAGAGCGAATGGAATCGCGGCGAATATCGCGCTTCGGCGCGAGAAGAGCCACGGATCGGCATCCGGCGGGAAGCCGGTCTTCTCGATCCTCATTGCCTCCGAGAATGCGATCGCCCCCGCTCCGGCGAGCAGCGCACCCCAACCGTGCCCCTGGTTCATCTCCCACCACGACAACGCGAGAAGCGGCAATCCGGCGGCGGGACCGAGCAGTCGCCTGCTCGCCAGGCGCGACGAAAGCGGCCGCAACCGAAGCGTCGCTAGGCGGTTCGCCACAATGTCGAGCGGGGCCGTAAGGATCATCAAAATCAGCGCTGCGCCGAGCCAGCCGCGAAGGCAGCACAACGTCGCCGCAAGAGTGAGAACGAGCGCGATCCATATCAGCCAGACGGGTTTAAGGCCCGTCTCCATCAGCCGCTCGGTCGCGAGCTCTTCAACCGGCGGGAGCAGGAAGCGGCTGACCCAGTCCGCGCGCATGCCCCGCGAAGCCTGGAGCAGCCGCCGCTGGAACGTCTCCAGGTCCTCGGCCCGTTCGACCAGGATCGGCTCGATACCCGCATCTTCCGACCGGATGCGAAGCGCGCCTTCCTGGATCGCGCGCCGGAGCAAGGTAGATTGCAGGTCCCAGTCGCCGAGCATGGCTGCGGTAGATCCCAGGAGGTGCGCGTCAACCACTGCGACTCCGGCCCATCTCGAATCGCCGTCGATGCGCTCGAAATGCTCGTGAGCCTCGTCGTCCGGTACGGTGACCACGATCGCTTCCGGTTCGTCGGCCAGCCTTTCCACCAGTTCCGCCGTCGGAGCGATCCCGTCGCCGATCAGCATGATCGCGGTCCCCGCCTCGAAGCGGCTGACGGCGTCCTGCACATCGCTGACCGGAAACACGCCGATTCCGTCGAGGCGCAGACGTTCGAACGCGTCCTGCAGCGCCTGGGGCACCCGCTCGACCACGATCACGATCGGCGCCGTTCCTGCGGCCGCCGCGCAACGCACCTGATATTCGATCAGCGTTCGCCCAGAGAGCGGCAGGAGCGCGCGAAGGCCGCCAAGATCATCCTCGTGATAGGCCCCGATCAGAGCGCCAACGGCCAATGCATCCCCTCCCTTCGCCGCATTCGCGGCGGCCCTTCTCTAACTGCTTTCGCGCTTCGTCAAAGATGGTAAACTGCCTTCATGAATCCCTTCGCAAAGAGCACCGAGCCGGTTCCTCCGGCATTCGAGGAGGCGGAACCCCTCGAATTGTCGAATGAGCTCGTCGTAACGCCCTCGTTCGATCAGGACCAATGGGCCGAGAGCCGAGCGGAGGAGCGTGGAGCCGGCGGGCGGCAAGTGCTTGGCGTTGCACTGATTCTCCTGACGGCCGCGTGGCTCGCCTTCAGCGCATGGTCGGCGGGGCGTTCGCTCAGCGGGCAGTCGCTGCTCTCGCCGCCATTCGCGCAATGGATCGCGCTGACCGCGGCACCACTGGCGCTACTTGGCCTCGTCTGGCTGATCTTCGGCCGCACCCGCCGCAAGGAAGCCGAACATTTCACCCGGTCCGTCGTCACGATGCGGACCGAGGCCCGGTCTCTCGAGGCCCTCCTTGAAGTGCTTTCGCAGCGGATCCAGGACAGCCGCGTCGAGCTCAGCATGATCTCGCAGCATCTGATGCAACTCGGCGACGAAGCGACCGGCAAGCTGAGCGGCATCACGCGGGAGTTCGACACGAGCAGCGAACGGCTGAAACGCCACGGCGAGGCGCTCGATCGCGCAGCCGAATCCGCTCGAAACGACATCGCCGTCCTGCTCGAGGATCTGCCGCGAGCCGAACAGACCGCACGCGGTGTTGCCGAGCAATTGCGCAACGTGGGAAGCGAATCGGCTACGAAGACGTCATTGCTCGGTGAACAGGTCTCGTCACTGGCCGAGCGGACGACGGACGCGGACCGGATCATTTCCGAAGCGACCGACCGCCTCGCTGCGAGGCTCGCCGAGATCGACGTCGCCGGTACTGCTGCGGCCGGGCGGGTGAGCGATGCCGAGGCATCCTTCCAGGGCTCGCTCGACCTGCTGCTCGATCGGACGTCCACCAGCCTCGACGAAATCCGCTCCGGTATCGACGCGCAGGCCGCGGCCGTGGCGGCGCTGGTCGAGCAGGCCTCGGCGGGGATCGGCAAGGCCGGGGCCGAGGCTTCCGAATCGCTCGCCGCCAACATCGATCGGGCGAATTCGTCGATCGAAAGCCTGTCGAACCGCGTTGCCGAACAGGATCGGGCGTCGCAACATATGATCGCGGAGATCGATCGGGGGCTCGCACTCATCGATCAACGCTTCACGGAACTCGCTTCGCAGGGCGATGAGCGTGCCAACCGCTTCCTTCAGTCGCTGAGCCGCGCCCGGACCGAGCTCGATGCACTCGCGGCGGAAGCCAATACGCAGGACAATGCGATCGGCTCGGTTGCAGAACGGACCGAGGCATTGCGTGAGAGCATCGCCCGGCTGGCCGGCGAAATCCGCGACGGCGTCGGGACAATGCTCGGCGAAGCCCAAGGCGGAACCGACCGGCTGCTTGCCAGCACCAGCGCAATCCGGCCGGAGATCGGCTGGATCCGCGAAGCTGCGATCGAAGCAAGCGATCGGATTGCGAATGCCGGCGGCCAAATCGCCGAACAGCAGGATCGGCTGGCGACACTGCTCGCATCGGTCGACGACGGTGTGGGCGCTGCCCAATCCAAGCTGACCGAGCTTGCATCGGTCATCGTTCAGGTCGAGCGCGAGGCGAGCAGCCTCAGCGCGGAAACCGGCCCGGCGCTCGTATCCGCCCTGCTGCAGGTCAAGGAAGCTGCCGCCCACGCCGCGGAGCGAGCGCGCGAGGCGATCGAAAGCGTCATTCCCGCGAGTGCCGGCAAGCTGTCCGAAGAGACTCGCGAAGCGCTGGAGCGGGTGGTCCGCGAAAGCGTCGAGGAACGTCTGCGGAGCGTCGAGGAGGTCGCGGCGCGCGCGGTCGAGTCCGCACGTGCTGCCTCCGACCGGCTAACGCAGCAGATGCTGACGCTCGGGCAGACGGCCGCCGCGCTGGAACAGCACATTGAGGACACCAGCAAGGAGCAACGCGAGAAGGACAGCGAAGCCTTTGCGCGTCGCGTGTCGCTGCTGATGGATTCGATGAACTCGGCCGCCATCGACGTCGGCAAGATCCTCTCCGACGAAATCGACGACAAGGCCTGGGACAGCTACATCAAGGGCAATCGCGGCGTCTTCACGCGTCGCGCAGTGCGTCTGATGGGCGGAAGCGAGACGCGCGCGATCAAGGCGCATTACGATTCCGACCCCGAGTTCCAGCAGTCGGTCAATCGCTACATTGCCGACTTCGAGACCATGCTCCGCCGCGTGGTCGCGGAGCGCGATGGGGGGATCATTGCCGTGACGCTCATGTCCTCGGACATGGGCAAGCTCTACGCTGCCCTCGCGCAGATCGACCGCCGACGCTGAGGCCTAGCGCCGGTTGTAGAAATCGAGGGCGTCGGGCTTGATCCAGCCGTAGGTCCAGTTCGCATAGTAGAGCGCGAACAGGATCGCCCCGACGATGGCCGCCTTGATGAGGTGGCGCTTCAAGTCGAACCGGTGAGGAGCGCTTTCGGCGTGACCCGGCTGCTTCGGGTTGCCGATCTCTTCGTCGGTCCTGACCCCGAACGGCAGCAAGATGAAGGTGCTGAAGGCGAAGAACAGGAAGTAGATTGCCAGGATCGACGTGAACGCCACGGATCGGCCTATTGCGCAACCTGGAGGAGCATCACCTCGACGACCGGCTTCTTACCTGTCCACAGGGTCGCGCACCTGCGCACGGCGAGGCGGACGGCCTCGCGCATCGCTTCTTCGTCGCCCGTGCTGAAGGCACGCGTGGCGGCATCCGTCGCGTCCGCCAGGAAATCCTCGCGATCCTCCTCGACCGGAACGCCGAACGGACGCACGAGCGGTGTCCCCGCGAGCTGGCCACTTTCCCCAATCGGAAGCGCGACGGTGATCAATCCGCCGTAACCGATCCTGCGCCGTTCGTTCACGGTCGCTCCATCGGCCGGCAGGATCACGTCGCCATCGAGCACCAGCCGGCCAACGCGGACTTCTTCGAGCTTCTTCGGACCGTCGGGAGCGAGCCGGATGACGTCGCCGTTCTTCTGCAGGACCGCATGCGGCACCCCGTGCGACAGCGCCAGCCGCGCCTGTTCGGCCATATGCCTTTGCTCGCCGTGCACCGGGACGACGATTTGCGGCCGCACCCAATCGTACATCTCGATCAGCTCCGGTCGCCCCGGGTGCCCCGACACATGGACATGGGCCTGGCGCTCGGTGACAATCTTCACGCCAAGCTCCGACAACTGGTTCATGATCCGCCCGATTGCGATCTCGTTGCCGGGGATGATGCGGGACGAGAAGATCACCGTATCGTCCTCGCCGAGCTTGAGTTCGTGCGTACCGCCGGCAATGCGCCCGAGCGCCGCTCGCGGTTCGCCCTGTCCTCCGGTCGCGATGATCAGTACCTCGCGCTTCGGCAGACGCATCGCCTCGTCGAAAGTGATGGGAGGCGGAAAATCGAGAAGATAGCCGGTCGCCTGGGCGACACGCAGGATGCGCTCGAGCGAACGTCCTGCGATGCACACCTGGCGACCCGTTTCGCGAGCGACCCTGCCGATGGTCTGAAGCCGTGCCGCATTGGACGCGAAGGTCGTGACCAAGACCCGGCCTTTGGCTTCCAACACCTTGGTCAGGAGCCCAGCGTGCACGCTTTCCTCAGAGCCCGAGGGTGCGTCCTGGAAAACATTGGTGGAGTCGCAGACGAGGGCCAGCACGCCTCGGTCGCCGATTTGGGTCAACACGTCGGGGGTCGGCGCCTCGCCGATGACGGGCGTTTCATCGATCTTCCAGTCGCCGGTGTGGAAGACGTTGCCAAACGGCGTCTCGATCAGCAGCCCATTCCCTTCCGGGATCGAATGCGAGAGCGCGACGAAGCTCACCTTGAACGGGCCAAGCTCGATGCTTCCCCCGCGCTTAACGATATTGAGCCTGACCTGCCCAGTGAGCCCCTCCTCCTCGAGCTTCCCGGCGATCAATCCCGCCGTGAAGGGCGTGGCATAGAGCGGCGACTTCAGCTCGTCGGCGAGATAGGGGAGCGCACCGATATGATCCTCATGCCCGTGGGTGAGCACGATGCCCGCGAGACGTTCCTGCTGATCCTCGATGAATTCGAGATCGGGAAGGATGAGGTCGATGCCGGGATAATCCGGGCCCGCGAAATTGAGGCCGAGATCGACCATGATCCATTGCCCGCGGCAACCGTAGAGATTGACGTTCATGCCAATCTCACCCGAGCCGCCGAGCGCGCAAAAGATCAGTTCTTCGCCGGGAATCATTTCGAAGCTTTGGTCGCCATATCGTAGAGAAGGTTCAAACCCTGGATCGTGAGATCGGGTTCAATGGCATCAAACGCATTAGTGTGTTTGTCGAAAAGCGTTGCCAATCCGCCCGTCGCCACGACCGTCACCGGCCCGCCGATCTCACTCTTCAAGCGCTCGGTCAGCCCCTCGATCATCGCGACATAACCCCAGTAGATGCC
>JBKPJK010000513.1:0-3733 GCA_046730635.1 Pseudomonadota bacterium
GCGTGCGCCGGCAGAGGCTCTCCACCCTCGGCCAGTCCACATCCGGCGCCTGCTCGGCCTCGAGGATGCCCTGGAGCGCGGCCCTGAGCTCGTTCAGGGTCATCGCCGTCCGATCGCTCCCTGCCCCGCGCTCAACGCGCCACGCCTAATTGCGAGGCTTTTTACGCGGTTTGGGCGCGTCCGCTCTCTCGGATTGCTGATTTTGGGTGGCTTGAGCACTCCGAACGCAGGCGTCTCCGGTCTTGCCTTCACAGCTCGGGTTCAAGGGGGACGGCTGCCCCGGGCGAGCGGTCGCCTTGATCTCATCTGCGACGCTCTTCTGGGGGGCGGTCGGCGGGACGACGTCCCACGGATTGGCTTGTGCAGTCGTCGCGGCCGCCATCAGCAGCGCACCAGTAAACAGGACATATTTCACACCGGTCCTCCTGGCTTTGGATGCGCCCCGATTAACCGGGCCTAGCCTCGCGTGCCATCGGGCAACATCCGTATCCATGACGGAAAGCACCGAAGGGCTCGCCCAAGGAACTCTCGGTAATAATGCCCATTTGCCTCGTTCCCGAAGGCGAGCAATCTGGCTTAGATCATTGTTTTCGTGGGCGTATCCGTATGTCGCGTAACGAACCGGAAATGGATTCGGCCCACCTTCGGGAACTGGCGGCCAAGTGCCGGCGGCTGGCGAACGCGGCCTACGATAGCGAGATCGCGGCGGCCTTCCGCCAGATGGCGACGGACTACGACAGGCTCGCGCACAACAAGGAGCAGCAGCAGATTCCGCCGCCGAGGAATCTTGCCTGATGCTGAGCGGGCCCGATCAGCAGAACCGCGCGGGCTGCGTGCTCTTCTCGACCGTGCTCGCGCTGTTCCTCATCCTCTGCCTCGCCGTGGGATTGAGCTCCAAGCATCAAGAAATCTCGCCGCCGGACCTTTTGACCAACTCCTAATTTATTGACGACGTTGGACATTCCTTGGTTGCCGTAACATATGTTGCTGCTGTAGGCTTACCCGGCGGTCACCCGTGGGCCGTCATCACAGGGGCGAGCCATGGCGCGGTCAACGCGGACTTCGAGGCCTACATAGCCGCTCGCCATCCTTTCGCGCAGAGCAGCGTGCTGGAGGAAGTCCAGCCCGTGATCGACGGACTTGCCGAACAAGCGGCGCTGATCAGCACGGACGGCACTATCCTCGCTATCAACAGGCACTGGCGCCGTCAGGTGGAAAGGCAGCAGCAGTCCGGCCTTCTCATCGACCGCGACTATGATGCTTACCTCGCCGGGCTCGTCGCACAAGGCGACGAAGGCGTGCGGCCGATTTTGCAGGCGTTCCGGGACATTTGCGCGGGGACCAGGAACAATTTCAGCTGCCTTTACCGCGGGTACGGCGTGTTCAGCGGATACGATTTCAAGGTCGTGATCACGGCCATGGAGGTCCATGCAGAGCGCTATATCCTCGCCACCGTCCATGACGTGACCGAGCTCGCCTCGCTCAAACGGCAAAGGCGACGGTTGGGCAGCCAGCTGCTGCGGGCGCAGGAGAACGAACGGCGCCGGATGGCTCGCGACCTGCACGATTCAACGTCGCAGGCTCTCGTCGCCCTGCAGCTGAGCCTGCACAAACTGAGCAAGGAATATCCAAGCGCCAGCGGCGAAGCCCTGGTCGCCGAGTGCCAGGAAGCGATCCAGGAAGTGCATCGCGAGATCCGGGCCCTGTCGTTCATCGCCCATCCTCCGTCGTTCGCAGCGGCGGGCTTGGAGCCCTCCCTCGAAAGCATGGTCGCCGGGTTCGCGCGACGGACGGGCATCGAAGTGCGAATGGAATGCGACGGGGTCGAAGGACTGTCCGGGTCGGTCGAAGCGACCATCTTCCGGCTTGCCCAGGAAGCCTTGGCCAACATCCATCGCCATTCGTCGGCACGGCATGCGACCGTGCGCCTGATCGGGAGGGAAGGCTACGTCCACTTGCTGGTCTGGGACGACGGCGTCGGTTTCGAATGGTCGCCGAAGAAGCGGCGGCTTGGGCTCGGCGTGGGCGTGCTCGGCATGGCGGAACGGGTCCGGGAGCTCGGCGGGCGCCTGTCGCTTAAACGCCTTGCGAAAGGCACATTGCTCCGCGCGACCCTGCCGCGCCTGAAATGCAATGCGGCCGCCTAGGCGTTCGACGCAAAGCTATCGTTAACCAAGGCCTTTCGCATTCGGTTAAACGCTTCCACGTTAACGCGAAATCGAAGCGTTTTCCCCGGATGTGAGAGGGTGTTCCTGTGCCGAATGTTGCTGCCAAACAAGTCAATTCCCTGCGGTCGAGCGAGGCCAGTTCCCTGCTCCGCGAGATCGAGCAAGCGCATCAGAGCATGCAGTCCTGCTTTCGCGAGATGGAGCAAGTCCTTGCGCGTCCGACCTTCGACGCGGGCGCACTGACCTCGGTTCGCCTGAAGCTCGCCGGAATCCGCCTGACCCGGGGTCCGCTGATCACGCGGGTTGCCGACGTGCTCGCCGGGAACGTCACGCAGCAGGAAGATGCGATGCTCGAGGAGCTGAGGTCCTCGCACCAGCGTCTCCTTCAGACCGCCACCGCGCACACGGCCAGGTGGACGCTCGAAGCGATCGCGATGAACTGGACCCAATATCGCGACGAAACCCGGCAGCTGATGCGCCAATGGGTCCGGAAGGCCGAGCGCGAACAGCGGCTGGTCTATCCGCTGGTCAAGCGGTGTGCCGAGCGCTCGTAAAGCAACGTCCTGCCGCTTTGCGATCAGCGGCAATCTAATAATGGAAGCGGCATTGAGAGATTTCGAGATATTGCTCGTCGTCCTTGCCCTTCACTCGATACACGAGACGATGCTCACGTGTGATCCGCCGAGACCACCATCCGCGTAGCGGCCCCTTCAGGCCTTCTGGCTTTCCGGTCCCCTTGAAGGGAGTGCGTTTACATTCCTTGATTAGGTCGTTGATCTGCTTGAGAACGTCTTTGTCGCTCTCAACCCAATACAGGTATTGCTCCCAAGCCTTCGCAGTCCACTGGAGTTTCACGGCTCAATTAGGTCGTGCTCTTCGACCTCGCCCGCATCGGCGGCGCGGATTGAATCGCGCAGCGCCTCGAGGTTCGCGCGAGTGGACAGGAGATGCAAAGTCTCCTCGATGGCGTTCCAATCGGAAAGCGCGATCATGACAACTGCCTCGGCCTTTTGGCGCGTTACGATGACTTGCTCGTGGTCATCGACCACGCGGTCCATCACCTTCTTGAGATTAGCGCGGGCGTCTGAGTAAGTCAGAACGTCCATAAGAGCTGCTCCATTTATCGTGTACGTAAACATGTACAGGTTCTTGTACGATTACAAGAGTGAACTACGAGTGAACGTTCCCATTTGGTTGTGACCGGTTCCGCGCTTTGCCGCCTGCGCGCTACACGGTTTCCAACCCCCTGTATTCAAAAAGTAAATCCGTGACTTTGCGCGAAGCTCTGGCATATTCGTGGCGGGGCTTGGGGGGTCTGGCACATGCCGGAAGATCACGCCGCTCTGGAGCGCCTTCGCGCTGCCGAGCGCCTGCGCATCGCGCAGGAACTTCACGATTCAACTTCGCAATTGCTTGCCGTTCTTCAGCTCACGCTCGGGCGCATCAGGCGTCGCGGAATCGTTGAGCTGGAAGCGAATGTCGAGGAATGCGAGGAAATTGTCGCGGAAGTCGGACGCAAGATGCGGGAGATCGGCCGTCCGCCGCATCAGGCGGGCTTGTAGAGC
>JBKPJK010000514.1:0-4548 GCA_046730635.1 Pseudomonadota bacterium
GTTGCTGCGCATGCGCAACGAGGCGCAGCTGGCCGGCGTCATCGCGCACGAGTCCGGGCATTTCCTTCGCCGCCACATGATCCGTTCCTGGCGCGACATGCGCCGCAAGACCGACCTCCTCGCGATCGGTTCGATGCTGGCGGGGATCGGGGGCGCGGGCGCCGGCGTCTATCTCGGCGACTATGTGCAGCTCGCCCAGCTCGGTACGATTCTCTCGCTGCTGCAGTACAGCCGCGGAATGGAGGCGGAGGCCGACGCCATGGGCGCCCGGCTGATGGAGCAGAACGATTATCCACCGATCGAGATGGCGAACATCTGGGAGCAGCTGATCGGCGAAGAAACCGCGAGCGCCCGTTATCGCGGGAAGCGTCGCCGCAGGGGCAGCCTGTTCGATACCCATCCATCGGAAGGTTCGCGCATGGTCGACCTGCGCGCCGATGCGCAGGAGCTTACGGTTGCTGGCAAAGCTTACGATTCGCGGCGTCAGCGCTATCTCTCGACGATTGCGGAGATCCGCCCGACCCTCCTCGACGACCAGGTCAAGCTCAACGATCCGGGCGCAAGCCAATATCTTATCGAGACGCTCGCGCAGGACGGATGGAACGGCCTGCTGCGCTTCTACGAGGGCGAGGTCTGGCGGCTTCGGAATCGCCCGGGCGACGCTCTGCGCGCGGATCAGAGCTACGCCGCAGCCATTGCCTATCCCGACGCTCCCGCCGACGCCTGGCGCTGGCACGGGATCGCACTGATGAAGCAGGGCCGCGCGGCCGAGGCGAAGGCGGCGTTTGCCCGCTATCTCACGATGAAACCCGACGCGACCGACGCCGCGTGGGTACGGCAAATGATGGGCTGAGAGGGACGAGTATGAAGCTTTTGACTGGTCTTGCTCTGCTCGGAACCACAGCGGCTCTCTCCGCCTGCGGGTCTTTGGGTACCGGCGAATATGGCTATAGCGACTACGGCCTCGTGCACGTGACGAGGGTCAATGTGGGCGACGGCCAGATGTCGGTCGTTGCTCCGCGGCCTTACAACCGGCACCGCCGCATCCTCTTTTCCGATGTGCGCGACGTCGAGGACTGGACCCTCAACGGCCCGATCCTCGACGGGATCAGCTTCGTTTCGGGAATGAACAACAATCGCGAGCTGATCCGGCAGCGCCGGACCGCCGACCAGCAGGTGCCGCGATTCCGCTCGGACATGACGCCGCCGGAAATCACCGCGATGCTTGAGAGCCTCTATCGCGTCAAAGGCGGGGCGGTCGATCTCAAGACGCTATCCCTGCAGCCTAGGCCGTTCCTCGGCGCGAACGGTTTCCAATGGGACTATGAGCATCTCGACCAGGACGAGCTGTGGCGTCGAGGTCGAGCGGTCGGTGCCGTCATCGACGGCAAGCTCTACATGATCCTCCTCGATGCGGCCCGCTCTCACTATTACGACGCAGAGCTGCCCGACTTCGAGGCGATCGTCGCCTCGGCCCAGCGCCGCGGCTAACCGACCGGTGAGATCGGGCCCGGCGACGGGTTCGTTGCCGGCGACGGCGGGGTGGGGACATCGATGTCCGGCCCTTGCGGAGGCGTTTCCGGCGGCGGCTGGGTCGGCTGACCAGGCTGGCTGGGCTCGGCCGGCGTCTGCGGTGGAGTTTCGGGTACGGACGGTTCTTGTTGCATTCTCTCGGTTCTCCCTTGGGTCTGCAACGCCGTGAACGGCGGCGGGTTGCCCGCGCGGCCATCCTTGCTATAGGCGGCGCCTCTCGGGCCGCGCGCGCGTGGCGGAATTGGTAGACGCGGCAGGTTTAGGTCCTGTTGTCGAAAGATGTGGGGGTTCGAGTCCCTCCGCGCGCACCATCCGCCTTCGAAGCGTGATCGCCCTAAAGATTTCATCGGGAATTGAGCAACGTGACCATCAAGACCGTCGAGACTGAAAACGAGGGCCTCAAGCGCGCCTTCATGCTGACCATCCCCGCCGAGGATATCGAGGCCCGGGTCGAACAGGAAGTGAAGCGCATCGCGCCGCAGGTGCGCATGCCGGGTTTCCGGCCGGGCAAGGTTCCGCCGAACCTCATCCGCAAGATGCACGGAGACAATCTCCGGGGCGAGGCGCTGCAGGGCGCCGTCCAGGATGGCGTGCAGCAGCTGCTTGCCGACAACAACATCCGTCCGGCGCTTCAGCCGCAGGTCGAGCTCGACCAGGGCTACGAACCGGGCAAGGACGCCGAGGTGAAGGTCCGTCTCGAGGCGCTGCCGGACGTTCCGACGCCGCAGATCGACGGGTTGCAGCTGGAGCGGCTGAATATCGACGCTGATGATAAGGCCGTAGAAGAGCAGCTGAAGCAGCTCGCAAGCGCGAACAAGCGCTGGGAAGACGCGCCCTCCAAGCATGCCGCTAAAACCGGCGACCTCGTCGTCATGGATTTCGAGGGCAAGGTCGACGGAGTCGCATTCGAAGGCGGCAAAGGAGAGGATATGTCGGTCGAGCTCGGCTCGGGCCGGTTGATCCCGGGCTTCGAAGATCAGCTCGTCGGCGCAAAGGCTGGCGACAGTCGTGAGGTGAACGTCCCGTTTCCAGCGGACTATCCCGTGGCCGACCTCGCCGGGAAGGACGCCACCTTTGCCGTCACAGTCAAGTCGGTGAAGACGGCGGGCGAGACCGTGCTCGACGACGACTTCGCCAAAACGCTCGGTCTGCAGAGCCTCGATCAGTTGAAAGGCCTCGTCCGCGACCAGCAGACGCAGGAGCTGAACGACCTCACGCGGACCCACATGAAGAGGCAGCTTCTCGATCAGCTCGCGTCTCGTCACGATTTCGAGGTGCCGCAGTCGATGGTCGATGCCGAGCACCAGAACATCCTCAATCAGCTGCGCCACGAGGCCAGCCATGACGAGGACCCGCAGGCTGCGCTCGCCGAGATCGAGAAGGATGCGGACGAATATCGCCGCATCGCAGAACGCCGCGTCCGCTTGGGCTTGCTTCTGTCGGAGATCGGCGCGGCCAACGGCGTCGAAATCACCCAGCAGGAAATGCAGCGGCTGATCGCCCAGACGGCGGCGCAGTACCAGGGCGAGGATCGCGAGCGGTTCCTCCAGCTGGTCCAGCGCGAGCCGATGTTCGCCGCGCAGATCCGCGCTCCGCTCTACGAGGACAAGGTCGTCGATTTCCTCTTCTCTAAGGCGGACATCGCCGATCGAAAGGCCACGCGGGCAGAGCTCGAAGCCGACCTCGAGAGCGAAGAGGGCCATGTTCACGGGCCCGGATGCGGTCACGACCATTCGCACGAGGCCAAGCCGAAGGCCAAGAAAGCCACCGCCAAAAAGGCGAAGGGTGCCGACGAACCCAAGCCGGAAGAACCCGCCAAGGGCGCCGTCGAGAAGGCGTCGGCGAAGCCGAAGGCGGCAAAGCCGTTGAAGGATGAGCCCGGCAGCAAGGCGCCCGCGGCCAAGGCCGAAGCCAAGCCCGCTGCCAGGAAGCCTGCGGCGAAGAAGCCGGCCAAGAAGGGTTGAGCGACCGGGAGATCGTCTGCGAGGACTTGAACCTCGCGCTCGACGATCTTCGACGCGACGGTTTCCGCCTGGACGTCATCTATCCGGCGGACGATCCGCACACCGCGGTGCTGACGCGCGATTGCTCGTCTGTTCGCGTAACGACGCGCCCGGATGCGCCTGCGCCTCCTCGCGAGCTGCCATCGTTCAAGCCCGAGTTCGTGCTCAGTACTGCCGGCGGCAATTCCGGCGAGGGCAGGGCCGGCATGCTCTACCGCGACCTCATTCCGAGCCGGCTCGGCGGCCGCTACATCGCTTCTCACATCGCCATTCCTGAGGGTGGCCCCGTTTCCGATTGGGTCCACTTCCATCGCATTGCCTTGCAGCTGATCACCGTCCGGCGGGGTTGGGTGCGCGTGGTCTATGAAGATCAGGGCGGGCCGTTCGTCATGAAAGCGGGAGATCTGGTCGTTCAGCCGCCCGGGATTCGTCACCGCGTGCTGGAGAGTTCGCCGGGGCTCGAAGTGATCGAGATCACCTGCCCGGCGATTCACGAGACCTTTGCCGATCACGAGCTCGACCTTCCGAATGGGCGCGTTGCGGACCGGAAATTCGGCGATCAGCGCTTCCTCCATCATATGTCCGAAGCGACTCAATGGAGGTCTTTCGGCGAGGGCGAAGCGCAGGAGACACAGGTCGCCGAGGCAACCGCGGGCTTGGCCCAGGTGCGGACCTTGCGGGCCGGAAAGGCGGGAATCAGCTTCCCTGCGCATAACGGCGAGCTCGTTTTCGGTTTCATCTTGGAGGGATCGGCTGTCCTCGAGTTTAACGGCGCCCATTCGGTGGGGTCGGGCGATGCGTTTGTCGTGCCTCCGGAGCAGCCCTGGCGTTTAAGCGACTCGTCCGACGACCTGCGACTTCTCCATGTCACGACCGCCCGCTTGGGCTAGCGGGATCGTCCCGATCTTATCTATAGCGCGGGACGTGGAGGGGGGAGGTTGAAGCAGCAGTCGCCAAAGATCGCGGTGCTCTTGCCGTGTTACAACGAGGAGGCCGCGATTGCGCAGACCGT
>JBKPJK010000515.1:0-6919 GCA_046730635.1 Pseudomonadota bacterium
GCGCATCCCGGTCCGACGATCGCTGTCAGCTCGACGCATTCGAGAATGCACTGTTCGACGAATGGTCGCAGCATGGCTTCGTCGGAGACAGGGGAATGAAGGACTATGGCAGGTGCTAGAGCCATGGCCCGAGCGTAAGCCCCGCAATGACTGCTTTCCACTCGCTCCTGGCATTAGCCTTCGGCCGTGCCTTCCGGCTTCCTGGAACGCCGAGTCAGAAACGAGTCACGTGCGAACGAGATGGTCGCGGTTGCCGCCGAACAGCGGGATCAGCTGCCAAAGGGCGGACAGGCCGACGAGCGAATAAACGACGCGGCTGAGCAAGCTCATCTCGCCGAATAGCGCCGCGACCAGATCGAATTGAAGCAAACCGACCAAACCCCAGTTGAGGCCGCCGACAATCAGCAGAAGCAGGGTGATCTTGTTGATAACGGTCATAAAAAACTCCTGAAAGCTTGGAGAAGGTCGCCGGCCGCTCAAGCAGGCAAAGCGGCCGGCGTGGACGCGTCACATCGGGAGGGAGACCGCGTCCGTGACGTGGATGACACCATTCGACTCCATGAGGTCGGCGGCTGTGACCCGGGCCGTGCCGCCCTTCGCATCGGTGATCAGGACCGTGTTGCCGGAAAGGCTCGCAGTCAGGGTTCCGCCCTGCACGGTGGTCAGAGCGGCCTGTCCGCCATTCGCCTGAATCATCCTGACCAGCTCGGCCGAGGTCACCTTTCCAGGCACGACATGGTAGGTCAGCACGGCTCTCAGCTTCTCGCGATTGGCCGGCTGAAGCAGCGTGTCGACCGTCCCTGCGGGAAGCTTCGCGAACGCCGCATCGGTCGGAGCGAAAACCGTAAATGGTCCGCGACTCGCGAGGGTGTCGACAAGGCCGGCAGCCTTAACTGCCGCCACCAGCGTCTTGTGATCTGCGGACTTGGCTGCGGCGGCGACAATATTTTCCTTGGTGCCACTCGCCGCAGCTACGGCCGCGGGCATCACCGCGAGTGATGCGGCGGCCGCCAGGGCCAGCATCCTGAAGCTGTTGATCATCTTTAAGCTCCTGTCTCTTCCCGGAATCGGGGATGGTCGAGGAGTTAGGATCGAGAGGCCGGCGTCTCCATACGGCCTTTGGACTGCATCTAGAGCCCAGCCTCGACGGCGATCCGGATCGCGTCGGCGGAGGTCGCGACGCCGAGCTGCTCCAGCAGCAGCGCACGATGCATCTTGACCGTCTTTTCGCTGATCTTCAGCTCCCAGGCGATTTGCTTGTTGAGCAATCCGCGGGCCATCAGCTCGAGCACTTGCCGCCGACGGCCTGGCAACGACTTGACCAGGGAGACCGACCGCGCGCGTCGGGTGTCGAACAGCGCCCCGGAGTCCAGACCGAGATCCACTTGCGAACCGAGAAACCAGGCGAGCCTGCCCTCTTCGTCGAACAACGGGCTGACCAGCACGGCATTACGGAACGGACGCCCGTCCCGGCGATAGTTGAGGATGTCGGCCAGCACCGGTCGCCGCGCGGCGATCGCGTCGCGAATCCGGTCGGTGATCCATGGCTCGGTCAAAGGGCCAGCAAGGAAGCGGCAATTGCGGCCGACAATCTCACTCTCGGAATAGCCCGTCAGCGAGCAAAAGGCCGAATTTGCGACCTCCAGCGGGTTGTCCGGCCGCCGTGGGTTGCTGATCACGGTCGCGATCGGACTGAGACCGACGCTTTCCAGAAGCTCCTCGTCCGCAACCGGCATGCCATTTAGCTAGCCGCTGCGCGACTTGAGCGCGAGAGCAAGCTTTTCCGATAAGCGGCTCTGCCGCACTTCATGTCTGTTCCGACTCATTCCTGCTTCTGGCTTTCGCCTCCGGCGACGGCAGGACCGACCCCAACGTCGACGTTGCTGACGTTGGGCGTTAGTGCGCAGGCTTGTCGCGAATGAACGCCAAAATGGCGCTCATGACTGCCTCCGGCTGCTCTTCCATGAGCCAATGACCGGAATCCCGAACGCTGAGCGCTCGAACATCGTCGGCGGCGAAGCCAATTTCGTTGGCAAACCCCTGGCCGAAGCTCTTTTCGCCGCCGATCGCCAGTACCGGCATCTTGAGCTTGCCCTCGGCGAGAAACTTCTGATTGTCGATCGCATCCTGCCGAAAGGCGGCAAATTGCGAAAAGGCGTCATGGATCGCGTTCGGGCGCGAATAGAGTGCGGCGTAATGAGCCCTTGTTGCCTCATCGATATGGCGCGGCTCGGCGGACAGCTCATTGTAGAATCGATCGAGATAAAGGCGCTCCCGGCCGGCAATGAGCCGTTCTTCATCAGGACCGTAGAAGTCGAAATGCCAGGTCCGATGGTCCAGCAAAACGTCGGTCCAATGCCCGATGCCCGGCAGCGGTGCATCCATGACCACCCAGCGGCTGACTCGATCACGGTTTTGGGCGGCGAAAGCATATCCAACCATGTTGCCGATATCGTGAGTGACGAGTGCGACCGGTCCATCGATCTTGAGCGCGGCTAGAACGCCGCCGATGTCCTTCGCCTCGTTCGCCTTTTCGTAACCGGTCTCGGGGTGCGCGGAGAGCCCCATGCCGCGAAGGTCGGGGACGATAACCGTATGGTCGGCGACGAGTTGCGCTGCCAGCGGCGCCCACATGTCGCCGGTGTCGCCGAAGCCGTGAATCAATAAGACGGCCGGGCCCTTGCCACCGATTCGAACATGGATCGTCGTTCCGTTTGCTGGAATGTCGTGTGTGTGGAAACTCGCCGGGAATGGCTCGACCTTGGCCGAAGCCTGGGCCGATGCGATCAGGCCAGCCGCCAATAACGCAAGCCAACGCGACGAACGCTTCATATCGTTCTCCCACGAACGGCGCTCACGCCGCCGAGCGATTTGATCCAAGTCGATGAATGAAAGCAAGCCGCGCGTCCCAGCGCGTCAACGTTCCACCGATTTCGGGCATAGCGGAGTGCCTGCTTTGAACCGAAGTCGGACCTCGCATCGACAGGCGATCCATGCTGCGGCATCCTGGCCTCCGGGGCTACAGCAAGGGAAAGCAGATGGCGGGGGAGATCGAAACGCTCGACACTAGTGAACCGCTCACCCGCAAGGTCCAGCGGCATAATTACGATCGACTGATCATGCTTTCCGACGGCGTCTTCGCCATCGCGATCACTTTGCTGGTTCTGGATGTTCGGCCACCGCGAGTGTGGGGTGGCAGCTTGATCGACCTGGTGCATACCGAATGGCGCGCATTGTTCGGCTACGTCTTCGGGTTCGCTGCAGTTGGCGGATTCTGGGTTGCCCACCGCGCAATGTTCGCAAGGATGAGGCACGTTGACGGCGTCGCAACTGGCCTGTCGCTTGCTCTGCTGATGTTTGTCGGCCTCGTGCCCGCGGCTGCTGCGCTCGTCTCCGAACATGGGCCGACAAAGGGAATACCGGCCTACCTCGTGCTCGTCGCTACGATCTCCGCCATTCAGACACTGCTTTGGGGCTACGCAGCATTTGCCGGCGGCCTCGTAGACGACGCGCTGCCGGCCAGCGACCGCATCATTCGAGGGGTGATCCTCTTCGTCCCCTTCCTGATCTTCGGCTTCCTGCTCGTTGTCGGAACCGCGGACCTGTCGCCCCTCGCAGTTGTGCCGATCGTCCTGTTGGCAATCGGGGCGAGGTTGTTGCGGAGGCGATTGAAAGTGATTTGACGACGCACCTAGACCGGACGAGGCCCGCGTCTGGCGGCGAGCTCCATGGCCGCAAGTGACTGAAACGCTGAACGAGCTTTCGGTTGGTAAAGGCTCATATGATCTGCGGTCCGGAAAATTACGCTTTTGTCAGGCCTCAAGCCCTTAATTCCCGAGCGTCCGCTTTCCACCCATTGCAGACACTTCGCCTCAACGCAGATGGATCATCCACTCGGCCAGCGCGTCCAGCGCTTCGGCCTCGGCCTCGGCAGGCGTTCGCCCACTCCTGGCCGGGACCCTCAAGCTGTGGTCGGCGTCGGCGACGACATGCAGAGTCGCGAGATCGCCAAGCCCTGCGACAACGGGTTCGAGCAGATGCATTTCCGCCAGTGCGTCGCGAGCACCGGATACGAACAGCATCGGCACCTGCACCCGCGAGAGATGCTCTGCGCGCTCAATGCCCGGTTTCCCGGCCGGATGCAGCGGAAATCCGAGGAACGCGAGCCCCCGGACCTCGGGAAGCGGTGAGTCCGCCTGCGCCTGCGAGGTCATCCGTCCTCCGAACGATCGCCCGCCTGCAAACAGCGGCAGGTCGGCAGCAAGCTTCGACGCTTCGGCCGCCGCAGCCCGCACGGCGGCGTGAGCGATGCGCGGCGGGTCCGGGCGTTTCGACCCCTTTTCCATGTACGGAAACTGGTAGCGCAGCGTGGCTATGCCTCGCTCGGCCAAGCCTTGCGCATTCGACTCCATGCTCTTGTGAGTCATCCCGGCGCCTGCGCCATGGGCAAACAGGTAGAGCGCTTTCGCATCCGACGGCCGCAGCAGAAGCGCCGATACGGGCTCGTCGCCGACCTCGATCTTGATCGGCTCCCTCAAGCCGCGGCCGACTTGGCCTCCGCGTCCCACCGCGCCGTCAGCTGACGCGCCGCCTCGACGTCCGCGGGAAAGTCGACCTCGCCCCACTCCTCGCCATTGATGTCCAGCGTCCAAACCGCGTTGTTCTGGGCAAGGTGATGGATGACGCGCAGGTACCAGATCGTCGTGCCCTCGGTCGTCCGCATGGCCCGCTCGATGGCCTCACGGAACTGCTCCGCGCCGCCGGCCCGGAATGCCAGCAGCCCGATCGACTCGGCGTTCACGCCTTCGCTGATCCGCTTGCCGATCGCCCGCAGGCGCCCGTCGTCGGCCGCGGTCACCTTCATGTCGTCTTCGTCGTAGGCCGGCTTGCGGTCGATGGTGACGCAAATGCCGGAGCGATCGTTTGCGACCACCTTCCGCATCAGTTCGCGCGAAACGAGCGTATCGCCGTTCCAAACCAGGCAGTCGCCCTGAAGCTCCTCGCGCGCCATGAACAGCGAGCCGGTGTTGTCCGCGACCTTGTAAAACGGATTGAACACCGTCCGCACCGCCGGTCCGCCCGTCCTCGCCGCAATCGCCTCGCTCACCAGCTCGTCATGGAACCCAGTAACGACGACCGCTTCATGGACGCCGTTCGCTTCGAGCGTGTCGAGCTGCCGATCCAGCAGGCTTCGCCCGTTGAAGTCGATCAGGCATTTGGGCCGGTCGTCGACCAGGTGCCCGAGCCGCGAACCCTGCCCTGCGGAAAGGATGATGGCCTTCATTTCGCGGGTCGCCCTGCCTTCCAAATGCGGCAGTGATTGGGCATTAGCATATCGGCCATTCTCATGGGGGCGACCGGGTGAAGAAGATCGAAGCGATCATCAAGCCGTTCAAGCTCGACGACGTGAAGGATGCGCTGCACGACGTCGGCGTATCGGGAATCACCGTGTCCGAAGTGAAGGGCTTCGGCCGCCAGAAGGGCCATACGGAGCTCTATCGGGGCGCCGAATATGTGATCGACTTCCTGCCGAAGGTGAAGGTCGAGGTGGTGGTCGAGGACAGCCTTGCCGACAACGTCATCGAGGCGATCGAGAATGCGGCGCGCACCGGGCGAATCGGCGACGGGAAGATCTTCGTGATCGACGTCGAGCAGGCGATCCGCATCCGCACGGGCGACCGCGGCGCCGACGCGATTTGATGAGTACGACCATCCAGACGAGTGAAAACCGCCAGATGCTGGCTTCCATGTCGCCCGACGAGCTCCGGTCGGCGATGCGCAGCCTCGGCTACCGCACCCAGAACGACCTAGCCCAGGCGATCGGCGTGTCCCGCTCGGCGGTCAGCCTCTGGCTCGAGGGCAAGGTCGGCGTACCTCGCCCCGTCGCCATGCTACTGAGGATGCTCGTGAACGCGCAGCGACGCGTTTACTGACTGCGCGTCTCGGGCGTCTGCGCCCGCTCCGCCTTCAGCGCGGCCCGCGCCTGCTGGCGCTCGGCGGCAGTCACCGTTCCGTCGTGATTGAGGTCGTCGCGGTCGAAGCGAGCCAGCTGCTGCGCTTCGAATTGCTGAAGCGTCAGCGACTGGGCGGAGCCGAACACGCGTTCAACCATGCGCGCAGCGCGCGGTCCGAATTGAGCAGCCGCCTGATCGGCCTCCTGGCGGGTTACGACTCCGTCGTGATTGAGGTCGAAGCGCTGGAACATGCCGTCCGCCATCTGCTGCGCCTGGGCGCGGGTCATGTCCTGCATATAGCCGCCGCGCCCGCCGCCTTGATCCTGCGCAAAGGCGGCACCCGAAACGATTGTCGCCCCGAAGGCGACGGTGAGAAGGAACGTCTTCATGCGTGCTAAGTCCTTGAATTCCTGGCCCCTGATGCGCGAGAAACTTGCGAGGTTACGGTGAACCGCAGCTTTATGCCGACATTACATTGTTGCCATGCTTGCCTCTTGCCCTTCACGTCGCAATGAAGCCGCGATGATCGAGCTCGACGACCAGCAGCGAGCGGCTCGCGACTGGTTCGAGTCGTTGCGGGACCGCATTTGCAGCGCCTTCGAGGCGATCGAGCGCGAGGCCGGATCCGATGCGGCCTTCGTCTTCACGCCCTGGGACCGAAGCGACGCGACCGGCGAGCCGGGCGGCGGCGGCGTTCGCGGCCAGCTTACCGGAACCGTGTTCGAGAAGGTCGGCGTGAACGTGTCGACCGTCGGCGGCCAATTCTCGCCCGAATTCGCCAAGAGCATTCCCGGCGCCGACGAGGATCCGAGCTTCTTCGCCACCGGGATCAGCCTCGTCGCGCACATGGCCAACCCGCACGTTCCCGCAGTCCATATGAACACGCGCTTCCTGGCCACGACCAAGCGCTGGTTCGGCGGCGGCGCGGATCTCAACCCGGCGATACCCTACCCGGAGGACACGGA
>JBKPJK010000516.1:0-2435 GCA_046730635.1 Pseudomonadota bacterium
ATCGCGAGCTGCAGCGCGTCGATCGGCGGGAAAGGCCCCGAGGCCGTACCGCAACCGACTAGCACGCCTCGCCGCTTCAGCGACTTCAGCGATGCTTCGAACGTGTCTTTCCCGACCGTGTCGTAGACCGTCGTCACGCCCTCGCCATCGGTGAGCTCGCGGACGCGCGCGACCACGTCTTCCTGGCGGTAGAGGATGATCTCGTCGCAGCCATGCGCCTTTGCCATCGCCGCCTTTTCCAGGGTCGAAACCGTTCCGATGACGCGGAGGCCAAGAAGCTTGGCCCACTGAACGGCGATGAGGCCGACGCCTCCGGCTGCCGCATGGATGAGGATCGTGTCGCCGGCCTTCATCCAGGGATTGGTCTTGAGCAGCCAATAGGCCGCGCTCAGCCCACGCATCGTCATTGCCGCAGCAGTCTGGTGATCGATGTCGACCGGAAGCCGGATCAAAGAGTTGATCGGCATCACGCGCTCGGTCGAGTAAGCGCCGAGCGGGCTTCCGGTGTAGGTCACGCGGTCGCCGATCGCCCAGCCGTTCACGTTAGGCCCGACGGCCTCGATCACCCCGGACGCCTCGACGCCCATGCCGTTGGGAAGCGGAACTGGATAATAGCCTTGCCGGAAGTAGGTGTCGGCAAAGTTCATTCCGACGGCGAGGTGACGGACCCGAACCTGGCCTTCGGCAGGCTCACCCACGCCCATCTCTTCGACGCGCAGGACGTCTGGACCGCCGGTTTCATAGAAGCGAACGACTTTTGCCAATGGAGTTCCCGATTGAAATTCGGGCGCCCAACTATCACTCAAGGCCGAGTTGGATTATCGGGATCGCGACAAACGCTGGTCACTTGGCGACAGGGTGAGGCGAAATGGAACTGGTCCGGGCAGCAGCACTAACTTGTCATTTTGAGGTGGCGCGCGCGCTTGGGGTCGATGTCGTGCCGCTGCTTCGCAAGTTCGGGCTGACCCGATCCATGGTGAACAATCCGGAATTGATGCTTCCTGCCGGCCCGGTCATCGGCCTGCTCGAGGAAACTGCGCTGGCGGCGGGATGCGAGACGTTCGGACTGATGATGGCGGAACGGCGCAAGATTTCCGACATCGGTCTGATCAGCCTGTTGATCGTCCACCAGCCGACGCTGCGCGACGCCATCGGCATCGTCGCGGAGTATCGCAATCGCATCAATTCGACGCTGACTTTGCAACTTGAGGAGCATGAGGGCGGCGCTTTCCTTCGCGAGCATGTCGCTCTCAGCCGGCCGATGATCGCCCGGCAGGTCAGCGACCTCGCTCTCGGCGTGCTCTACAAGATGTGCCGATCGGTCATGGCCGAGAGCTGGCGGCCGCAATGCGTCTGTTTCAGCTATGAGCGCCCCGTCTCAGACCGCGCGATCTACGATCGGCTGTTCGATTGCTCCCTGCAATTTGGAAGCGACTTCGATGGAATCGTGATCGAACCGGCCGATCTCGACCGTCCGCTGCCCCGAGCCGACTCGGCGCTTGCAAGCCACGCACGAGAGCTGGTCAGCGCGGTCATGAATCCGGGCTCGCGCGGCGTGGCCGAAGAGGTCGAGCAGTCGATCCGGCTGCTCATGCCGTCGGGCAATGCGACCATCGGCAAGGTCGCGCATTCCCTCGGGATGAACATTCGCACTCTCCAGCGCCGGCTCGGCGAGGATGGCGTAAGCTTCAGCGACTTGCTGGATCGGGTGCGGGTCCAGCAAGTCAGCCAGCACTTCGCCAACCGGCAGCTGAAGCTCACGGACGTCGCGCATTTGCTGGGCTACGCCGGGCTGGCGTCCTTTAGCGCCTGGTACCGAGCGAGGTTCAATGAGACGCCCAGCGAGGGGAGGCGCGGACTCACTAAAGCCCGCGCCGCATCCTAACGAAGCTGGGGCATGTGCGCGGAAGAACGCGGCACATTCGAGATTTGCTGATTGGTCTGGTCGGTCGCCGACTCGCGCTTCTTGAGCGAGGCCATTTCGTTCGCAGTCACCGCGACCTTCATGATCGTATTCACTCGTACCCCCTGCAGCTAAGCGACGGAGCAGACGAGCATTTTCCCCCTTTTATCACCGATCCGCAATGCCCCAGATCATGTGCCCGTCTCATTCTGGCGCGGCTGCCCTTCCCGTTGCCGTGGGCGACGCTAAGAGCGGAACCATGGACATGCCTTCCGACCGCCCCTCGCCGCCCAGCGCACAACAGCGCCCTTACAGCTACGAACGGCATGGGGTGACAATCGAGGACCCGTGGCACTGGCTGCGCGACCCCAAATACCCTGAGGTCAATGATCCAGAAGTGCTGGCGTATCTGAAAGAGGAGAATGCCTACTTCGACGCGTGGAAGGCCAAGCACCAAGCGCTCATCGACGAGCTGTTCGAGGAGATGAAGCGGCGGATCAAGGAAGACGACAGCTCGGTCCCGATTCGCGAC
>JBKPJK010000517.1:0-6694 GCA_046730635.1 Pseudomonadota bacterium
ACCACGGCGAAGATTTCTATTTGACGCTGCAGACCGACGAACCGCCCGTCGAGTGGGTCGCGCGACATGTGATCCCCTACCTCGACGCAGTGCCGGAACAACTCTCCTGCCCGCGCCTCAGCCGCAAGGATGCCGCGCACGAGCTTGAGCGGTATCTTCGTCACGATAAGGAGCCGCTGATCGTCGCCGATTGGCCCGAGGATGTCGCGCAATTCTGCAACCTATTGGTGACGGGACCCGGCGATATGATCGAGTTGAGGCACCTGACTTTCCGGGTGGTGCCGATGAGCAATTTCAGCACCGCTGCGAACAGCAAGGTGCCGCACAACGCGCTTCACGACGCACGCGCCCTGCGAGATCACGTCCTCGAGATGGAATAGATTATTCGGCCGCGGTCTTGATCTCGGCGGCGGATTCGCGATCGACCCACACCATGTCACCCAGGCCGAGCGGGCGTCCATCGTGCGAGAGGACGCAAATCTTGCGGACCGGTTTCCCGTCGCGCCGATCGGCGAGGACAACATCGGGTTTGCCGTGGCCCCAATCTTCGCCCCACTGGCGCATGGCCAGAACGACCGGGAGCAGGGCTTCGCCTTTGGGAGTCAACGAGTAGATGACCTTGCGCTTGTCGGTTGCGTCAGCCGACCGCTCGAGAATGCCGCCGGCCACGAGCTTTCCCAGTCGGTCGGAGAGAATGTTGCGGGCGATCCCCAAACCTGCCTGAAATTCCTCGAAATGCTTGAGGTTGTTGAAGGCGCCGCGAAGGATGAGGAAGGCCCATTTCTCGCCGATCAGCTCGACTGCGGGCGGGATAGGGCATGACAATGCCGTTTCCCTGAACCTGTCGATATTCGACGTCAGCGTGTCACCCGGCATCGTTCGCCTCTCCCCTGCCGAATCCCATCAAAGCACAAGAGAGTTCCCGAGACCAGTTGCAATGCGCAACGTGCGAGAACGCTTTCGCGCTTGCACAAAAGCGTCGCCTCCCCCCATCTTAGGTGCGTGCTCAGACAGTATGAGTTGGTCGAGAAGGTCCGGACCTACGATCCCGATGCGGACGAGGGGCTGATCAACCGCGCCTATGTCTTCTCGATGAAGGCGCACGGCAGCCAGGTGCGGGCGTCGGGCGATCCCTATTTCAGCCACCCGATCGAGGTGGCCGGAATCCTGACCGACCTGAAGCTCGACGACCAGACCATCGTCACCGCCATCCTCCACGACACGATCGAGGACACGCTTGCCACACCCGAAGAGGTTGAAAGGCTGTTCGGCAAGGACATTGCGCGGTTGGTCGACGGCGTCACCAAGCTCAGCAAGATCGAGGCACAATCCGAGAGCGAGCGTGCGGCGGAAAACCTTCGAAAATTTCTGCTGGCGCTCAGCGACGACATTCGCGTGCTGCTCGTGAAGCTCGCCGATCGGCTGCACAACATGCGCACGCTTCATCATATTCCGTCGGAGGAGAAGCGACGCCGGATCGCGCGCGAGACGATGGATATCTACGCGCCGCTCGCCGAGCGCATCGGCATGTACGAGATGATGACCGAGATGCAGAGCCTCGCGTTCCGGGAGCTCGAGCCCGACGCTTATGCATCGATCACCCGCCGCCTGAAGCAACTGACCGAATCCGGCGGCGACCTGGTCAATCGCATCGGCCTCGGTCTTCAGCTCTACCTCGCGGACAACGGGTTGGAAGCCGAAGTGACCGGGCGGCAGAAGCACCCTTATTCCATCTGGAAGAAGATGGCCGAACGGCACATCAGCTTCGAGCAGCTTTCGGATGTGATGGCGTTCCGGATCATCGTGAAGGATGTCGGCGAATGCTATCGCGCGCTGGGATTGATCCATAGCCGCTGGCCGATGGTTCCCGGGCGGTTCAAGGATTACATTTCGACGCCCAAACGCAATGGCTACCAGTCGCTGCACACTTCGGTGATCCACGATTCCAAGATGCGGATCGAGATTCAGATTCGCGACCGGGCGATGCACGAGCAGGCGGAGCGCGGGCTGGCAGCGCACTGGGCCTACAAGGAGGGCAGGCCCAAAGGCGATCTGAACGTTCCGTGGGTCGACGATCTGGTCGAGATCCTCGAGCATGCCGAGAGCCCCGAGGAGCTTCTCGAGCATACTCGGATGGCGATGTACCAGGACCGGATCTTCGCCTTCACACCCAAAGGCGAGCTCATCCAGCTGCCCAAGGGCGCGACGCCGGTCGACTTTGCTTATGCCGTGCACACCGACCTTGGCGACCGCACGGTGGGCGCCAAGATCAATGGCCGCGTCGTTCCGCTTCGAACCATGCTCGAGAACGGCGACCAGGTCGAAATCCTCGCATCCGAGGCACAGCACCCGCAACCGTCGTGGCTGCGGTTCGTGGCGACCGGTAAGGCGCGCGCCGGGGTTCGCCGTTTCGTTCGGCACAAGGAACGGGACGAGACGATTCAGCTCGGGCGCAAGATTTACGACGAGATCGTCCAGCGCCTCCCGGCCGAGCTCGACAAGGAAGCGCTCAAGCGGGCGCTCAAGAAGCTCAAGATCGAGAATGAAGACGAATTGATGATCGCCATCGCCCGCAAGCGCGTGAACGACGACGCGCTGATGGAGGCGCTGATGCCGGGCTCAGCCGGGGCCGACGTCGCCTCTCCTCGGCCGCTCGCCCAGCGCAAGGCGATCTCGATCAAGGGTCTCACTCCCGGTGTGGCCTATCACCTCGCCCAATGCTGCCACCCTATTCCGGGCGACCGGATCGTGGGTCTGCGCCGCGAGGACGAGGAGATCGAGGTTCACGTGATTGGTTGCGACACGCTTGCAAGCGGGATCGACGCCGACTGGCTGGACCTTGCCTGGGGCGAAGGTTCGGACGGCGGCGCGGCACGCCTCGCGGTCATCCTCCGCGACATCCCTGGCGCGCTCGGCACGATGTCGGGCATCCTTGGCGCAAAGCACGCCAACATCATCAATCTCCAGCTCGTCCACCGCGACGGAAGCTTCCAGACGTTCCACCTGGACATCGAGGTCCACGACCTCGCGCACCTTCACGCAATCATCGCCGCGTTGCGCGACGCCGATCCGGTCAGCTCCGTCGAGCGGATTTAGCCGAGCGCGCAGCCTGGCGCTGCTGGCGCGCATGCGCGTCGCCGCCAGCAAGCACCGCAAGCATCACGAGGTCGGACGCACTCGCAGTCATTGGGGCGATCTGCACCGGATGCTCCAGCCCGAGCATGTAGGGGCCAAGGACGCTTTCGCCGCCGAGCTCCCGTAGGAGCTTTGCCGACAGGCTTGCGGACTGGAGGCCAGGCATCACCAGGATGTTTGCCGGCCCCGACAGCCGGGTGAACGGATAGAAGCGCTTCTGCATTCCGTAGTTGAGCGCGACGTCCGGCGCCATTTCGCCTTCATATTCGAAATCCGCGTGGAACCCGTCCAGCAAAGTGACCGCTTCGCGCAGCCCCTCGATGTGCATGCCCGGAGGGTTGCCGAAGGTCGTGTAGCTGGTGAAAGCGACCCGTGGCTCGAGCCCCATCCGTCGTGCGAACGCCGACGAGCGCATCGCGATCGCGGCATATTGCTCGGCCGTCGGCCGCTCGGTCACGGCCGTGTCGGCGATCAGCACCGTCGAGCCGCGGCTCACGATCACGGTGACTCCGAACGGCGTCGCTCCGGTCTCGTCCTCGATCACGGTGCGTACCTGCTTCAGCGACTGGCTGAACGGCCGCGTCGTTCCCGTGATCATCGCGTCGGCCTCGCCAAGCGCGAGCATCGCCGCGGCGAAATAGTTGCGGTCCTGATTGACCAGTCGCTCGACCTCGCGGCGCAAATAGCCATGCCGCTGATGCTTGGCGTAGATATAGTCGACGGCGCGACCAACCAGCGGCGAATTGCGGCTGTTCAGGACCTCATATTCCTTGGGGTTCTCGACGCCCATTTCCGCGAGAAGGTCGTAGACTTCCTCGCGCCCGACGAGCACCGGAGTTCCATAGCCGGCTTCCTTGAAAGCGATGGCCGCGCGGAGGACGTTCGGCTCTTCCCCTTCCGCGAACAGCACGCGCTTGGGATTGCGCTGAGCGTTTTCGTAGGCAAGGCTCATCACCGCCACGGTGGGATTGAGCCGAGCGCGAAGTTCCTGCCGATAAGCCTCCATGTTCGCGATGGGCTTTTGCGCAACGCCGCTTTGCACGGCGGCTTCCGCTACAGCTGAAGCCACGACTTCCATCAGCCGCGGATCGAACGGCGCCGGGATGATGTAGTCCCGGCCGAAGCTCTGAGTCCGGCCACCGTAGGCTCTCGCCACCTCTTCCGGCACGGGCTCCCGCGCGAGTTCCGCCAATGCTTCGGCGGCGGCGATCTTCATGGCGTCGTTGATCGCCGTCGCACGGACGTCGAGCGCTCCGCGAAAAATGAACGGGAAGCCGAGGACGTTGTTGACCTGGTTCGGATAATCGGAACGGCCGGTCGCGATGATCGCGTCGGGCCGGGCCGCCTTCGCATCCGGCGGCGAGATTTCCGGATCGGGATTGGCCATGGCGAAGATGATGGGCTCCTTCGCCATCGACTTCACCATGTCCTTGCTGACGACGTTGGCGGCCGAGAGGCCGAGGAAGACGTCGGCGCCCTTGAGTGCCTCGGCGAGCGTCCGCCGGTCCGTCTCGACGGCGTGCGCCGACTTCCACTGGTCGAGGTCGGTCCGGCCTTTATAGATGACGCCCTTGCGGTCGCACATGATGACATTGTCGCCGCGAACGCCCATCGCCTTTACGAGCTCGGTGCAGGCGATTGCCGCAGCACCGGCGCCGTTCACGACGACTTTGACTTCGGAAAGCTTGCGGTTCGTCAGGAGGCAGGCGTTGATGAGGCCCGCCGCAGTGATGATCGCGGTCCCGTGCTGGTCGTCATGGAACACCGGAATGTTCATGCGCTCGCGCAACGTCTGCTCGATGATGAAGCAGTCGGGCGCCGCAATGTCCTCGAGATTGATTCCGCCGAAGCTCGGTTCGAGCAATTCGACGGCGTCGATAAACCGCTGCGCGTCCTCGGTCTTTACCTCGATGTCGATCGCGTCGACGTCGGCGAAGCGCTTGAACAGCACCGCCTTGCCTTCCATCACCGGCTTCGAAGCGAGCGCGCCGAGATTTCCGAGCCCGAGGATCGCGGTTCAGTTCGAGATAACGGCTACCAGATTGCCTTTCGCGGTGTAGTCGTAAGCGCACGCGGGGTTCGCGGCGATCGCACGAACCGGCACTGCGACTCCGGGCGAGTAGGCAAGCGCCAGGTCTCGCTGCGTCGCCATCGGCTTGGACGCGATGATCTCGATCTTTCCCGGTCGTCCGCGCGAATGGAACTCCAGCGCCTCGGCTTCGGTATATTTGACGTTGCTTTCCGACATGCCTGCGCGCCTTAGCTGAGAGTTCGCCGATGAGTCACGCGGCGAGCCCCGCTGGGCATCGTCCTGAGCGGCCAAACCGCCAACGAATCGCTCGCCCCGAACGGCCTTTCTGGCTACCCATAAGGCCATGGCTCGCGCCGACGCTCCGACGCCGATGATGGCTCAATACCGACGCCTCAAAGACGAGGCCGGCGATGCGTTGCTCTTCTATCGGATGGGCGACTTCTTCGAGCTGTTCTTCGACGATGCCAGGGCCGCGTCGGCCTGCCTCGACATCGCGCTGACGAAGCGCGGAGAGGATGCGGGCGAGCCCATCCCCATGTGCGGAGTTCCGGCTCACTCGGCCGACTCCTATCTCGCGCGGTTGATCAAGGCCGGTCACCGCGTTGCGATTGCCGAGCAGACGGAAAGCCCCGCCGAGGCCCGCAAGGCGCGGGGCTCGAAGGCGCTGGTCGAGCGCGCAATCATCCGGCTGGTTACGCCCGGCACGCTGACCGAAGACATTCTCCTGGAATCGTCGGCAGCGAATTGGCTGGCCGCGGTGGGACGCGCCGGCGACGACTGGGCGATCGCTGCTGCGGATATATCGACCGGGCGGTTCGAGCTGGTTGCCTGCGGCCCCGGCGAGCTCGCCGCCGAGCTGGCGCGCCTTTCCGCCGCGGAAGTCATCGCCGACGCATCGGTGCCCGGAATCAAGACTTCGAAGGGGAAGGGCGGCTTCGACAGCATCGCCGGCGAGCGCGCGCTGAGGAGCCGTTTTGGCCTGTCGACGCTCGACGGCCTCGGCTCACCTTCCCGCGCGGAGCTTGCAGCCGCTGGCGGGCTGCTCGCGTATCTCGAAGCGACCCAGAAGGGCGCCGGCATCCTGCTCGACGCACCGCGGCGGGTATCCCGCGCCAGCCACATGGCCATCGACGCAGCGACGCGCGACAGCCTAGAACTGACGCGATCTGTTTCCGGAGGCGTGGCCGGCAGTCTTTTGGCCGACATCGACCGCTGCCAGACCGCAGCCGGCCGGCGGCTCCTGTGCGAGGATCTCTCGGCGCCGCTCACCGATCGCGCGGGGATCGAGCGTCGGCTGGCGCTAGTCGCCTGGTTCCACCAGGATGCGCTTCGTCGAGGCCGCACAAGGCAGGCGCTCAAGGCCATGCCCGATTTTGCCCGCGGTCTCGCGCGCCTGACGGCCGGACGTGGTGGCCCGCGCGACCTTGCGCTTCTCCGCGACGGTCTCGCCGCTGCGAGCTCCCTCCAGGCAGAGCTGGCAAGCGACGCTGACCGCCCGCCCCTGCTCGAAAGCCTGCTGCCCCAGCT
>JBKPJK010000518.1:0-5946 GCA_046730635.1 Pseudomonadota bacterium
GGGCTTCGCCGAGCAGAAGATCGGCGCTCTGGAGCCCGGCAAATATGCCGACTTCATCCTCGTCGATCGCGATCCGACCAAGGTCGATGCACAATCGCTGGCGAGGACCGAGGTGCTGGAGACGTGGGTCGGCGGCAAGGAGGTCTTCGACCGGGCGGTCAGCGCTTCAGTGCCTTCGCACGGGAGATAAGCTCGCCCGGCGCCAGGATCTGCGGCAGCTCTTCCGGCGACTTGCCGGGAGCGTACCAGAGATAGAGAGGGACACCGGCCCTGCCGCGGCTTTCGAGGAAGCGCGTGATTGCGGGATCGCCGTTCGTCCAATCTGCCGCCAAGACTTTCACGCCGGCCTGCTTGAAAGCGGCGCGGACTTCATCCCGATCGATCGCAGCCGCCTCGTTGGCCTTGCACGTCAGGCACCAATCGGCCGTGAAGAAGACGAACACCGGGTGTCCGGCCGCGACCTCATATTGCACCCGAGCGTCGCTCCAGGGCTGTGCGCCCTCAATCTCATGCCTGCTGCTCGGAGATCGCTCGGGCAGCGCCCAGATCGATGCGCCCGCAATCGCAATCGCGACCAGCGTCGCAGCATAGCCGGTCTGCTGTCCCCTGCGCTGCAATATGCCGGCGCCGGCGAGTACGAACGCGAATATTGCCGTCGAAACCAGGCCGATTTCGAGGGCCTTCGCACCGCCCAGGCGCCACAGCAGCCACAGGCACGCGGCCCCGGTTGCGGCCATCGGTATCGCGAGGAAGCGCTGGAGCCGCGCCATCCAGGCACCGGGCTTCGGTAGCCTGCTTCGCAACGCCGGGATGAACGCGACGAGGAGGAAAGGAATCGCCAGGCCCAGTCCAAGGGCGGCGAAGATCAGAATCGAACCCGCCGGCGGGAGCAGCAATGCAGCTCCCAGAGCAGTGCCGAGGAACGGCCCGGCGCAGGGCGTCGCGACGAACGCAGCAAGCGCGCCGGTCCCGAAGCTTCCCGACACGAGGTGCGTGCTGCCGGCGACCGGGAGTTCGTACAGCCGAAGCAGGTTCAGGGTGATCGCTGTCGCAAGCAGGAGGAGTAGCAATATCGTGCGGGGGTCCTGCAGTTGGAATGCCCAGCCGGCAGCGCTTCCTCCTTCGCGGATCAGAAGCAGGACGGCGCCGAGCGCGCCCGTGCCGACGATCGCTCCCGCCGTATAGCTCAGCGCATCCCGGCGGGCGTCGCGCTCGTTCGCGCCCGCCCGCGACAGGTGCAGCGCCTTCAGCGCCAGGATCGGAAAGACGCAGGGCATGAGGTTGAGGAGGATGCCGCCTGCAATTGCGCCCAGCACCGCCCACAGCAGTGCAGGCGTCCCCGGGCCGATCGGCACGCCGCCTTGCGGGACGGGTCCCGGGATCGCACGGAACGTGAATCCTGCATTCCCAAAGGCGACCAGTCCAGAAAAGTCCTTCGGTCCGGAGCCCTTCCTCTGAAGGTCGGCGACCAGCGTATCCCCTACCCGTCTGAAACTCTGCTTGGCGTCATAGTCGATGACGCCGTCCGAAGCCGGGAAGAGATAGGGCTCGCCCGTCGCAATGCTCGCGGGCAGCGGAATGGCCAGCTGCAACTTTTCTCCAGCGAGCTGGAAATGGCCGAGGGTCGCGAGTGGACGCGGGAGCGCACGCCGCCACTCGTCGAACCGAGCACGCTCCGGCGTGCCGTTGCCGACCGGCAGATCGAGCGCCAGCTGACCTTGTTCCGGCACGCAGATCTTGTCCGTGCATGCGAGCCAGTGCGCGTCCGCGCGGACGGACACGGTGCCTCGCGCATCGGCCGGGACCTTGAGCCGCACGAGCACCGCATAATCGCGCTCGTAGACATAGTTCATCAGGCCTGCGACCGTGAGTCGTGAAGGGACCGGGTAACGCAGCGGTCCGACCGAAAAGCCGGGCGGAAGAAGCCAATGCACGTCCATCGGCAGGCCGGCATCCCCGGGGTTGAGCCAATAGCCGTGCCAGCCGGGCGAGGTGCGCATATGGATGGCGAGGTCGACTTCGCCGGCGGCCGGAGCCGGGCCCTCCGCGAGCAATTCCGGTGAGATGCCTTTCGCCTCCGCGGCGATCGGCAAGAACAACACAGCAAGCAGGATCAGCAGTCGCCGGAGCATGATCCAGCGCTAGTGCGTCGCACTGTCCTAGTCGAGGTTCGGCCGAAGCCAGCGTTCCGCGCGCTCGACCGTTACATCGCGGCGCTGCGCATAGTCTTCCAGCTGGTCGCGTCCGATCCGGGCAACGCCGAAATACTGGCTGTCGCGATGGCCGAAGTAGAAGCCCGAGACCGCCGAGGTCGGAAGCATCGCGAAATTCTCGGTCAGCGTGACCTCGCCCGGATGGCCGCCGAGCATTTCGAACAGCACCGGCTTGAGGCTGTGATCCGGGCAGGCGGGATAGCCGGGCGCCGGGCGGATCCCCTGATATTTCTCGCGGATGAGCTGCTCGTTCGAGAGATGCTCTTCGGCATAGCCCCAGATCCGGTTGCGGACCTCGGCGTGGAGGACTTCGGCGAAGCTTTCGGCGAGACGATCGGCGAGCGCCTTCAGAAGGATGTCGTCGTAATCGTCGATCGTCTGCTTGAACCGCTCGAGGTGAGGTTCAAGGCCATGGATGCCGAGCGCAAAGCCGCCGATCCAGTCCTCGCCTTCCGGATTGATGAAGTCGGCGAGGCACATGTTCGCCCGGCCCTCGCGCTTCTTCACCTGCTGGCGAAGGAAAGGCAGCCGCGTCCAGTCGTTTCCGGCGAGCACCAGCACGTCGTCGCCCTCGCGCCTGCAGCGCCACAGTCCGACGGTCGCCTTGGGCGTGACCCAGCGCTCGGCGATGATCTGATCGAGCATCTCCTGCGCGTCCTTGAACAGGTGCCGCGCGCTCTCCCCTACGATCGGATCTTCGAGGATCGCAGGATAATTCCCCGCCAACTCCCAGGCGCGGAAGAAGGGCGTCCAGTCGATCGACGCCTTGAGGTCGCGCAGCGGCCACTCGCCGAAATGATGCAAGCCGGGGCGCAGCGGCGGCGGCGCCTGCCCTGAAGGATCGAAGGCGAAACCGTTGGCGCGCGCCTCTTCGAGGCTTGCCAGCTCGCTCTGGCCGCTGCGTTCACGCGACTTGCGGAGCTTGTCGTAATCCTCGGCGGTGTTGGCGATCAGCGGATCGCGCTGCGTATCGGACACGAGCGACGAGGCAACGCCGACCGCCCGGCTTGCATCGAGCACATGGATGACCGGGCCTTCATAGGCAGGGTCGATCCTCAGCGCGGTGTGGGCCTTGCTGGTCGTCGCGCCGCCGATGAGCAGCGGCGTCTTCAGCCCGAGGCGCTGCATTTCGCCCGCAACGGTCACCATCTCGTCGAGCGAGGGCGTGATGAGCCCACTGAGGCCGATCATGTCCGCATTATTGTCGTTCGCGGCCTGCAGAATGTCTTGCCACGGCACCATGACGCCGAGGTCGATGACCTCGAAGCCGTTGCACTGCAGGACCACGCCGACGATGTTCTTTCCGATGTCGTGGACGTCGCCCTTCACGGTCGCCATGACGATCCGGCCCTTGCCGGCGGTCACGCCATTCTCCTCTTTCTCCTTCTCGATGAAAGGAATGAGGTGCGCGACGGCGCGCTTCATGACACGAGCGGACTTCACGACTTGGGGCAGGAACATCTTGCCCGACCCGAACAGGTCGCCAACGACGTTCATGCCGTCCATCAGCGGACCTTCGATCACCTCGATCGGACGCGCGAAGGATTGGCGCGCCTCTTCGGTGTCGTCGACAATGTGGGCATCGATGCCCTTCACCAGCGCGTAGGAGAGGCGCTCTCCGACCGGCAGCGAGCGCCATTCGGCGAGCTTCTTCTCCTCGGCTTCGTCCGTGCCCTTGAAGGCTTCGGCAAGGGTGATCAGCCGCTCCGTCGCGTCTTCGCGGCGATCCAGGATGACGTCCTCGCAAGCCTCGCGAAGTTCCGGATCGATCTGGTCGTAGACGTCGAGCTGGCCCGCGTTGACGATACCCATGTCCATGCCCGCGGGGATCGCATGGTAGAGGAACACGCTGTGCATCGCGCGCCGGACGGGCTCGTTGCCGCGGAAGCTGAAGCTGAGGTTCGAAAGGCCTCCGGAGATGTGAACTCCGGGGCAGCGGCGGCGGATCTCGGCGGCGGCCTCGATGAAGTCGAGCGCGTAACGCCGATGTTCCTCGATGCCCGTCGCCACGGCAAAGATGTTGGGATCGAAGATGATGTCGTGCGGGTCTGTCCCGTCGGCGACGAGCAGCTTGTAGGCGCGTTCGCAGATTTCGATCTTGCGCGTGCTGGTGTCGGCCTGCCCGACTTCGTCGAACGCCATGACGACGATCGCGGCCCCGTAAGCGCGGCACTTGCGCGCGAATTCGAGGAACGGCCCCTCGCCTTCCTTCATCGAGATGGAATTGACGATCGGCTTGCCCGGGACGCACTTGAGGCCGGCCTCGATCACACTCCATTTCGAGCTGTCGATCATGACCGGGATGCGGGCGATGTCGGGCTCGGCCGCGATCCGCTTGAGGAAGGTCGTCATCGCCTGCTCCGAATCGAGCAGGGCTTCGTCCATGTTGACGTCCAGGATCTGGGCCCCGTTTTCGACCTGGTCGCGGGCAACCTCGACGGCGGCGTCGTAGTCGCTTGCCAAAACGAGCTTCTTGAAACGAGCCGAGCCGGTGACATTGCAGCGCTCGCCAATGTTGACGAAGCGCGCGCCCGCAGCGGCCTTATTCACAGGGGACATCTCCATGGATCAGGCGGCAATCGTCATCGGCTCGAGGCCGGCAAGCAGAGTTCCGTTATGTCCGGCCGGGACGGCACGCGGCGTGCATTCGCGCACCGCCCCGGCAATTGCGGCGATGTGCGAGGGAGTCGTCCCGCAGCAGCCGCCGACGATGTTCACGAGCTTGCTGTCCGCCCAGTCGCGGACCTGGCGCGCCGTTTCTTCCGCCGCCTCGTCATATTCGCCCAGTTCGTTGGGCAGCCCGGCATTGGGATAAGCCATCACCAGCGTGTCGGCGATCGCGGACAAAGCCGCGAGATGCGGGCGAAGCTGGGCCGCGCCGAATGAGCAGTTGAGGCCGATCGTGATCGGCCGGGCGTGGCGGACCGATGCCCAGAACGCCTCGACCGTATGGCCGCTGAGAGTGCGGCCGCTGAGGTCGGTTAGCGTCATGGAGATCATCAGCGGAAGCTCACGGCCCGACGCCTGTTCCGCCTCGATGCCCGCCATGATCGCGGACTTGGCGTTGAGCGTATCGAAGACCGTTTCGATCAGGATGAAATCGACCCCGCCTTCCACCAGCGCATCGATCTGCTGGCGATAGACGGCTTTGACCTGGTCGAAGTCGACCTCGCGGAAGCCAGGGTCGTTGACGTTGGGCGAAAGGGACAGGGTCTTGTTGGTCGGGCCCAAGGCGCCGGCAACCCAGCGCGGCTTGCCGTCCTTCGCAGTGTAGCGGTCGGCAACCTCGCGGATGATCCGTGCAGCGGCCACGTTGATCTGCGGCACGAGCGCCTCCGCGCCATAGTCCGCCTGGCTGATCGCATTGGCGTTGAAGCTGTTGGTTGCGAGGATCTCGGCACCGGCATCCGCGAAGCTCTCGCAGATAGAGCGGACCACGTCCGGCTTGGTGAGGTTCAAGAGGTCGTTGTTGCCGCGCTGGTCCTTGAGGAGATCGAGCCCGCCGCAATATTCCGCGCTCTGCAGCTTCCGGTCTTGAATCGACGTCCCGTAGGCACCGTCTTTCACGACGATGCGCTTGGCGGCTTCGGCGCGAAGGGATTGGGACGCACTCATGCTTTCGCTCGAACTCCGAGAAGATGGCAGATCGCGTAGCTGAGCTCCGCGCGGTTCAAGGTGTAGAAGTGGAAGTGTCGGACTCCGTCGGCGTAGAGCTGGCCGCACAGCTCGGCGG
>JBKPJK010000519.1:0-3749 GCA_046730635.1 Pseudomonadota bacterium
GGCCCCCACCGAGAACTACACTTGAAGCAGATCGTCGGCAGCGTCAGATGTGTATAAGAGACAGGGCGTCGGCCATTTGGCGGAACGTCTTAATCGCCTCGCCGCATCAGGGACAGGCCGACGGCCGTTGCAAGAAGCGCCGCGCCTGCGCCCTCGCGGCCGCGCTTGCGGAGAAGCGACAGGCCGATCGTCGACAGTGCAGCCGAAGCCATACCGACTTTCCGCAAGCCCGCGACCCTGGCCGCGCGGTTTGCCGCTCTGGAGACAACATATTCTCCGCTGATGGATGGCTCCGACCTCCGCTGCGGGTCTTGCCCTCCCTCTTCATGTTTGGGCGGGCTGACATCGCTGCCGCTCGGCTTCGAGGGCTCCTCTCCTGCCGCGACGTGGTCCGCAGCCCACGCGCCGCGTTGTCCGAGCGGCCTGCCTCCCGCTCGGGTCGTATCCTTCGCGGTCTGGTGCTCGAGCTCGGAGTTCAGCTCGGCTCCGAACAGGAAAACATAGGCTGAGAGGTACAGCCAGGTAACCAGGATCACGACCGTGGCGAGGGATCCGTAGGTCTTATTGTAATTGCCGAAATGCGCGACATAGAAGCCGAAGCCGAAGGTCAGCAGCAGCCAGCCGATCGCGGCGAACAGCGTCCCGGGCGTGATCCACTTCCATTGGGCGCGCTCCCGGTTGGGACCGTAGCGATATAAAGTGGCCGCGGCAGCCGCAGCGCCTAACAGCAGCAGTACATACGACGCGAGCTTCCCGAGCCCGAGCACCACGCCCGGCGCATGTGGAAAAAGTTTTTCGAGATATCCCAGCGCCGCGATCGCAAGCAGCGCGATCACCGCGATGACGACTGCTCCGGCGGTGATCGCGAGCGCCAATAGGTTCACCTTCAAGAACCCTCGCGTTTCCTCCTCTTCGTAAGCGATGTTGAGCGCGGTGATGACGGAGCCCGCGGCGTTTCGCGCGCCGAAGATCGCGATGCCGATGGCCAACAGAAGTCCCAGACCCTTCTTGCCCCCCGACGTCTGCACGACGCTCATCAATTGTTCTCCGACGAGCTTGGCCGCGTCCTGCGGCATCACGCTCGTCAGCGATTTGACATTGCTTGCTACCGTCTGCGGATCCGCAACCAGCCCATAGGTCAGAACCGTGGCGCCGAGCAGCGGAACGAGTGCGAGGAAGGCGTAGAACGCGACTCCTGCGGCAACCAAACCGACATTGTCTTCAGAGGCTTGCTTCCAGGTCCGCAAGACAACCTGCCGCCACCCTCGAGCCGGGATTTGGGACGGCGAGTCGGCGTTGCGGCCGGACTCCGGACCGGTGTTGGCTTTTGCGATCGGCGATGCTTCAGCGCTGGTCATGTCCGGCTAACCAGCTGTGCTCATTCGTGTTCCCGCGACGCCCCACTCGAAGGCCGCTGCCCTCTTGCAAAGCAGTTAAAACAGGCGGACGGTGGAAGTTTCCAGTCAGGCGCCCGAGCGCCTCGGAGAGAGCGACTCGCGCGCCGCAAAGGCACGAAGGGAGAGTCGCATGGCCGGACAACCATCCAAAGGCACCCGAGTAATTGCGCTGGTGGGACCCGCCGGCGCAGGAAAGACCAGTCTCGCAGAGGCCATGTTGTTCGCAGCCGGCGCCACCGACCGATTAGGTTCGACGGCCAACGGCTCCAGCATCGGCGACTCCAGCCCCGAAAGCCGCCAGCGCGGGGGCTCCACCGAAATCAATCTCTACAATTTCGAATATCTCAGCGATCAGTTCGCCATCGTCGACGTTCCCGGATCGATCGGCTTTTCCGCTGACGGCGCACGCGCGCTGGCGATCGCCGACGTCGCCATCGTAGTCGTCGACCCCGATCCGGCTCGAGCGCCGCTCGCCGCTCCAGCGCTTCGCGCTCTGGATGAGCATGGCATTCCCCACCTCATCTTCGTCAATCGCATCGATCAGGCGCACGGCCGTGTCCGCGACTTGCTGTCCGCGCTTCAGCCGATGAGCGTCTCGCCGATCATTGCGCGTCAGATTCCGATCTGGGACGGCGAGAAGGTCAGCGGCTTCGTCGATCTCGCACTCGAGCGGGCCTTCAAATATCGAGCCGGGCAATCGTCGGAGCGGATCGAAATCCCGTCCGATCTGCAAAGCCGCGAAATCGAAGCTCGCACGCACATGCTCGAGCAGCTCGCGGATCATGACGACGAGCTTCTCGAACAGCTCCTCATGGACGAGACTCCAACGCCTCAGAAGATCTTCCAGGACTTGGCGCGCGAGACGGGGGAAAGTCTCGGCGTGTCCGTCCTGTTCGGTTCGGCCAGCAGCTCCTGGGGCGTTCGGCGTCTCCTCAAGGCGTTGCGTCATGAGGCGCCGGGATCGCAAGTCGCGGCCAGTCGGCTGGGTGTGACCGACCCTGCGCTGTACGTGTTCAAGGTTCTGCATGGTTCGATCGGCCGGCTTGCTCTCGCCCGCGCCCTTGGCGGGGACATTCGCGAGGGTTCGGACATGAAGACCGAAGAGGGCGAGCATTCGCGCGTCGGCTCGATGTTCAAGGTACAGGGCGAGAAGACCCAGAAGATCGGCGAGGCTCGTCCCGGCGATCTCGTGGCGGTGGCCAAGATCGACAACGTCAAGGCGGGACAATGGCTGGGCAGCGGCAAGCTCCCGGCGTCCGTGGACATCGAATATCCAGCCCGCAACTGTGCGATCGCCATAGAGCCGGCGGATCGCAAGGACGACGTGAAGCTCTCCGGAGCGCTTCATCGCCTCACCGAGGAAGACGGCGGCCTCCTCGTCGAACATGACGAAGCCAACCACGAGATCCGCCTGCGCGGCGTAAACGAGGAGCATCTCAACACCGTCGTGGCGCGACTGAAGCGTCGCTACGGCGTCGAGGTAAAGAGCCACCCGCCCGCCGTTGGGTATCGCGAATCGATTCGTAAGTCGGTGACGCAGAAGGGCCGCCACAAGAAACAGTCGGGCGGCCATGGCCAGTTCGGCGACGTGATCATCGAGGTGAAGCCGATGCCGCGGGGCTCCGGCTTCCATTTCGAGGAGAAGATCCACGGAGGTTCGGTCCCGAAGCAGTGGATTCCCGCCGTCGAGGAAGGCGTACGCGAGGCGATGGTCAAGGGTCCGCTGGGGTTCCAGGTCGTCGATTGCACGGTGACCTTGATCGACGGCAGCTATCACAGCGTCGACAGCTCTGAGCTGGCGTTTCGGCTTGCCGGCCGGATCGCGATGCAGGAAGCGCTTGCGGCTGCGCATCCGCACCTCCTGGAACCGATGCACAAGCTGACGGTCGTCTGTCCGTCCAGCTCCACGAGCCGGATTACGTCGGCGGTCGCCGGCCGGCGCGGCCAAATGCTGGGAATGGGCCCGCGCGACGGCTGGACCGGTTGGGACCGAATCGATGCGCTGATTCCGGAGGCCGAGCTCAGTGGGCTTGAGGCCGAGCTGCGTTCCCAGAGCCAGGGCCTGGCAACGTACGAGGCACAGTTCGATCACCTAGCCGAGCTCAACGGGCCGCTCGCGGACAAGGTCATCCAGAAAAGCGTCCCCGAGCCCGCCTGAGCCCAGCAAATTTGATTGACTGACAGCCGTTGCCGTCTGGTCTAGGCCGGACGGCGATGAAGCACTGGTTCAAAGACCAGCATTTCCGCTCGCTGCTCAAGAACAGCAGCTATCTCGGCCTATCCAGGATCGTCGCAGCTGTGTGCGGCGTCGCCACCCTCGCCTTCGCCGGCCGCGGGCTCGGCGTCATCCTC
>JBKPJK010000520.1:0-2434 GCA_046730635.1 Pseudomonadota bacterium
ACTGGCGATGCGTCCAACCGAGCGGCTTTCCGTCGTCCGCCTCGATGACGATCCCTGACGGTGCGGAATAGCTTGCAAGCCCCAATAGTAGGCGAGCCAGATCGTCGACATGGATCAGGGATACGTGACCGTGCGGAGGCATTAGCATGAGGCCGAGCTTCGCCATTCGGAACAACTCCAGGGTCTCCTTGTCTCCAGGTCCGTAAACCGCCGGCGGCCTCACGATCGACCATTCGAGTCCCGACGAACGGACAAGCTCCTCGGCCCGGGCTTTCGAAGCGCCGTACATCGAAAGCTTCGGCTCGCGCGCTGCCAGCGAGGAGACGTGGACGAAGCGATGGACTCCGCCCGCGGTTGCCGCCGCCAGCATCGACAACGTCCCTCCGACATTGCCGAGTTCGAAGGCGGCGGCGCTCTGGCCGCTGATAACTCCGGCAACATGGATCACGGCGTCCATACCATCGACGAGCTGCTCGAGGGCGGAGCGATCCTGAAGGTCGCCAGCTATCCACTCGACGCCTTCCCGCTCGGGCTGGTCGCGGCGGGTGAGCGCCTTCACCGTGTGACCGGCATCGAGCGCAACGTCGATGAGATGCGAGCCGACGAACCCCGTGCCGCCGGTAACGCCGATCTTCATAGAGGCGACCAGGACCGTGTCGCCTCGGCTTCCTCGCGTTCCGGTCCTGGAGCGGCGCCCAGAGTCTCGACCACCTTGTCGAGCAGCGGTCCAATACCTTCGTTGAGCGGGGCCGAGATCGGGAACACCTGGGCGCCGGTAGCTTTCTCGAGTTTCTTGAGTAGCTTGGTGCGGTGCTCTTCGTCGAGCAAGTCCGCCTTGCTGAGCGCGATGATCTCAGGCTTGTCCGTCAGGCCCGCGCCATAGCTGTCGATCTCGCCGCGGACGATCCGCCAGCTTGCGACCGGATCCTCGGACGATGCGTCGATAAGATGCAGGAGGAGGCGCGTTCGCTCGACGTGACCGAGGAAGCGGTCGCCGATGCCAGCACCTTCCGCTGCGCCCTCGATCAGCCCAGGGATGTCGGCGATGACGAACTCGCGACCCTTGTGGCGCACGACGCCTAGTTGTGGTCGTAGCGTTGTGAATGGGTAGTCGCCGACTTTGGCGGCGGCATTGCTCACGCTGTTGAGGAACGTCGACTTTCCTGCATTGGGAAGACCGAGAAGACCCACGTCGGCGAGCAGTTTCAGCCGGAGCCAGAGCCACATCTCCTCTCCGGCCTCTCCGGTCTGGTGCTGTCGCGGAGCGCGGTTCGTGGAGCTTTTGTAGCTGGCATTGCCCCGCCCACCCATGCCGCCTTTAAGCAACACCAGGCGCTGCCCCTCGCGTGTGAGATCGGCAAGCAGGGTTCGATCCTCGTCGTCGGCAAGGATCTGGGTTCCCACGGGCACCCTGACGACCAGGTCGTCGCCTCCAGCGCCGGTGCGGTTGGAGCCCGATCCGCCCTTGCCGCGCGGCGCCCGGAAGTGCTGGGTGTATCGGAAGTCGATGAGCGTATTGAGACCGGGCACGGCCTCGAACACGATGTCGCCTCCCTTGCCTCCGTCGCCGCCGTCGGGCCCACCGAACTCGATGAACTTCTCGCGTCGAAAGCTGACGGCTCCCGGACCGCCTGCACCCGAACGGACGAAGATCTTGGCCTGATCAAGAAAATGCATCGCGCGCGAGTTAGGCGATGCAGGGCGCAAGGGAAACAGTTAGCCGCACGGAGACTCAGTGGCTCAAGGGGCACAGACTCCTCAGATTCGTCACAAAATTGCCATTCCATAACCTTTACGCCGCTCGTTTGGACGTGTTAGGCACCCCCTCGACCGGCACGACCGGGCGGATTTAGAGGGGAACATCTCCGTGCGAAAATATCTCTTGGCAGCCGCGGCTGCAGCCGCGATCGCAACGCCTGCGACGCAGGCGGCGGCCCGCGATCACAGCGGTTACTTCGGCCTCGAAGGCGGCATCATGAAGCCGCATAGCAACAGCATCAACATTGATGCGAGCAACGATCTCACGGCCGATGTTACGCCGCCGATCTCGTATTATTATGGCGACTACATCAACTACTACCTCGGCACCACTGCGCCGCGGTTCAAGACGAAGTACCACTTAGGCTACGATATTGATGCGATCGCTGGTTACGACTTCGGTAGGTTCCGGCTGGAAGCCGAGGTCTCCTACAAGCGAGCGAACCACGACCATTATACTGGCCCGAGCTGCTTGGCCGCCAATGCTGGTCCGTGCGCCGGTGACACGCCGGCCAACACTACTCTCAATGCCGATGGACGAAGCACCTCGCTGGCGGGAATGGTCAACGGCCTCGTCGACTTTGGGAACGACGACGGTCTGAACTTCTCGGTCGGTGGCGGCGTCGGCTGGTCTGAAACGAAGGTCAATTTCGGCATAGACGAGGCGGAACTGGGA
>JBKPJK010000521.1:0-1713 GCA_046730635.1 Pseudomonadota bacterium
GCGCAGAGCGCACCCTCAATCATCTTCATCGATGAAATCGACTCGATTGCTCCCAAGCGCGGGCAGGTCTCGGGCGAGGCGGAGAAGCGACTCGTCGCGCAGCTCCTGACCCTGCTCGACGGAATGGAGCCGCGGCAGAACACGGTGGTGATCGCTGCGACCAACCGGCCGGAGGCGATCGACGAAGCGCTCCGGCGGCCGGGGCGCTTCGATCGCGAGATCGTCGTCGGCGTTCCCGATGAGCCGGGCCGTCGCGAGATCCTCGGCATCCACACTCGCGGAATGCCGCTCTCGCCCGACGTGAATCTCGACGATCTTTCGCGGCGCACCTACGGATTCGTCGGCGCGGACCTGGCCGCCTTGACCCGAGAGGCGGCGCTCGAGGCGGTGCGGCGGATCATGCCGAAGATCAATCTCGGGGAGGAGACGATCCCAACCGAGATCCTCGATGCGCTTTCGGTCGAGCTACGCGACTTCGACAATGCACTGAAACGCGTGCAGCCGTCCGCAATGCGCGAGGTCATGGTCGAAGCCCCGACCATCGGCTGGGACGATATCGGCGGCCTCGAACAGGCCAGCGAGCGCTTGAAGGAGGGCGTCGAGCTTCCGCTCAAACATCCCGAGGCGTTTCGGCGCCTGGGCATACGCCCGGCAAAAGGCTTTCTGCTTTACGGGCCGCCGGGTACGGGCAAGACGCTGCTTGCCAAAGCCGCGGCGCGCGAGAGCCAGGCGAACTTCATCGCGACCAAATCCTCGGACCTGCTCAGCAAATGGTACGGCGAAAGCGAGCAGCAGATCGCTCGCCTCTTCAGCCGCGCCAGGCAGGTTGCGCCGACCATCATCTTTATTGACGAGCTCGACAGCCTCGTTCCTGCGCGAGGGGGCGGACTCGGCGAGCCGCAGGTCACCGAGCGCGTCGTCAACACGATCCTCGCCGAGATGGACGGGCTCGAGGAATTGCAGAACGTCGTCGTCATCGGCGCGACCAACCGGCCGACCTTGATCGACCCGGCGCTCCTCAGGCCAGGCCGTTTCGACGAGCTGATCTACGTCGGTACGCCTGACACGGCCGGTCGTCGCCGGATCCTCGCGATCCACACAAGGCGAATGCCGCTGGCCGACGACGTCGACCTCGAGAAAATCGCGCAGCGGACCGACCGCTTCACCGGAGCGGACCTCGAGGACCTGGTGCGTCGCGCTGGCCTCACGGCACTTCGGAGCGGACTCGACACCGGCAAGGTCACGATGGCCGACTTCGAGGCGGCGCTCGCCGAGACCCGCGCGTCGGTCACTCCGGAGATGCTCGAGGAATATGAGCGAATCCAGGATACGCTGAAGAGCGAGGCCACGCGTCCGCTCGGCGGCATCGGCTTCGTTCTGCCCGGAATGCTGCGGTCGCGGCCCGGCGGCAAGGAGGACTAGTCGCTCAGCCGGGCCCGCCCGACGACGGCGAGACCGACCAGGAGGAGCGCGAAGGCCAGAAACGGGAGGTTGTGACCGACGCCGTAGAGGCTGATGCCCAGCGTCGGCGCGAGCACGTAGCTGATCCCGTTGGCCGAAGTGATCACCCCCGCGACGGCTCCCTGCTCGGATAGCGGAACGGCTAGAGACGCACCCGCGGTGAACCCTGGCCGCGTGAAGCCGAAACCGAGCGAGGCCAGAGCGAAGCCGAGCGTGATTCCGTAGAGATTCTGAGCGCCCATCGTCCACATC
>JBKPJK010000522.1:0-3389 GCA_046730635.1 Pseudomonadota bacterium
CTTCTGATCCTCGCAGCGCTCTACTTCTTCACGAAGCTTTCGCACGTCTTCCTGTTCTGGGCGGCATTCATTCTGACGCGTCCGTTGGGAGCCACCGTCGGCGACTTCCTCGACAAGCCGGTCGAGCATGGCGGACTGGCGCTCAGCCGGCCGATGGCCTCCGCGGCCCTTGCGGTCGTGATCCTTTTGCTCATCCTCATCCTTCCGCAAAAGGCAGGCGGGCATCCGGGCGCCGCGGAAGCACGCGCTTGAAGCTTGTTTCTCGGTTCGCAGCGCTTGCTCTTGCCAGCGCAGCCGCTCCCGCGTTCGCGGGCCCTCCCTACCTGACCGACGATCCTATCCCGACGGACACCGGTCATTGGGAGATCTATGCCTTCACGGCAGGAGAAGGGCATGGATCGACCCTGGACGAAGACGCTGGCTTCGATCTGAACTACGGGCCCGTCAAAGGCGTGCAACTCACCGCCACCCTGCCGCTCACGTTCAGCCACGGACCTGAGCAAGGATGGCGCAGCGGCAGCGGCGACGTCGAGCTTGGTGTCAAATACCGCTTCTTCAACGACGAGAAAAACGGCGTATCGGCTGCGATCTTTCCCCGGGCGATCCTTCCAACGGCGGCCCACAGTCCGGGCGAAAAAACGCGCTTCCTTCTGCCTGTGTGGGTCGGCAAGGACTTCGCGGGCGGGACGAGTGTGTTCGGCGGCGGCGGCTATACGGTCAACCCGGGCAGCGGCAACCGCGACTTCTTGCAGGCAGCGATCGCTGTGACCCACGACGTCAATAAGAAGCTCTCGGTCGGGGCCGAAATCGCTGAGCAGGGAGCAGAGGAAGCAGGCGGCACGGCCCAGACGCGGGTCGGCATCGGCAGCATCATCCACTTCTCGGATCACTATGCGTTGCTGCTGTCGGGGGGTCCGACTTGGGCCGACCATCAGACGAGCTATCGTTTTTACGCCGCGATGGGATTCTTCTTCTAGGCTGCGATCACCAGCACGCGGAATGAGCCTGGCACAGGCTTGGGTCGCTCGCCGTTTTGCGCAGGCAACAACCTCGCCGAAGGCAGGTAGGCGCGACCCGTCGACGGATCGATCGCGATGGTGCGCGCACTGGGGGCCGTCGGAACCTGCCCGACCACTTTCGGGACAGCGCCCATCCGGATCAGCGTGATGTTGCCGTCACGCCCGGCAGGCACGAGTGCGATCCCCCGCGTGGCGTCGAACGCGGCTCCATCCGCGCCCTTGCCGATCGGCAGCCGCGCAATCTGCTTGCCGTCGGGAGCGGACACGACCGCAACGGCATTCTCGCCGCATGCGGAGAGGATCTCGTGCGACGCGGGATCGTAGGCAATTCCGGTCGGACCCTCGCAACCTTGAAGCGGAAAGCGCGAAAGCAATTTGCGGCTGCGCGTATCGAGCACGGCGACCTCGTTCTTGTCCTCGACATTGACGTACATCCGCCCCGCCCCGTCCGCGACGCCGAGTTCGAGCGAACCGCCCACTGGAATCGTCGCAAGGACCTTCGCTGAAGCGGGATCGACGACCGTTACGTCACTGCTCCCGGGGTTCATGATCCACACCGTTCGGGTGGCGGGGTCATAGGCCGCGGCGTCGGGCTTCGTGCCCGTCGGAATCGTTGCTCGCACCTTCCCCGTTTTGCCGTCGAAAAGCGTTGCACTGTTGGAAGCGCCGTTGGTCGAGATCACGTCCTGGGTGCCGGGAATGGCGAGCGCCGCATGGACGCGCTGTCCGGGGACGATCCGGTCGGTCGCCTTGCCGCTCTTGAGGTCGATGGCAGTCACTCCATCCGGCCGTCCGATGTAGAGCCGCTGTGCAACGGGATCGACGCTCAGCAAGTCCCAGCCGCCGTCGCCCGCGGGCAGTTGCGCGACCACATGATATTGCTGCGCATCCGACGGCGCAGATTGCACCGCCGCAGCCGCTGAAAGAGCAAGAACCCAAGCACGCATCACAATCCCCCGCCTTGCGAAAGATTAGCCTAGACCAGCGGCGCCGTCGTATCGAATTACAACAGCGCAATGTGCCGTTCTTGCAGGTGGCCGTGGGGTCGTGCCAAGGGCGACTCACCATTAGGGGAGTCGCATGGGATTGAAGAAGTTCGCGTTCGTGCTCGCGGCGGTTGCGCTGTCGGCGCCGGTCCTCGCTGAAAGCCACGTCGAACCCGCCGTCAAACCCGGCGGCGACATCCCCGCCAAGTTCCGCCCGGCCTTCAATCAGCCCTACCCCGCGAACGGAGATATCCCGACCAAGTTCAACGCGCCGCGATCGGGCTTCCAGTATGTGCGGCGCGAGCTGATGATTCCGATGCGCGACGGCGCCAAGCTCTACACCGTCCTCATCATCCCGAAGCAGACGGGCAAGTTCCCGATCATGCTCGACCGCACCCCCTATTCCGCCGACAAGGCGACGGGTCGCGGCTTCGGGACCTTGCCCGAGAACATTCTTTCGCCGCTCAACGCGGAGCTTGTCCGCAACGGCTACATCGTCGCCTGGCAGGACGTTCGCGGCAAGTACCGGTCCGAAGGCGAATATGTGATGAATCGGCCCGTCAGGGGCCCGCTCAACCCGACCAAGGTCGATCATTCGACCGACGCCTACGACACGATCGACTGGCTGGTGAAGAACGTCGCGGAATCCAACGGCCGCGTCGGCACGATCGGAACCAGCTACGACGGCTTCACCACCTTGATGAGCCTCGTCAATCCGCACCCCGCGCTCAAGGCCAGCGTCCCGATCAACCCGATGGTCGACGTGTGGAAGGGCGACGACTGGTTCCACAACGGCGCCTTCCGGCAGGAGATGATCAGCTACATCTACGGGCAGACCGCGACCAAGAAGTCGGAAGAGGATTGGTTCACGACCAACTACGACGACTACAACACCTTCATGCACTACGGTTCAGCCGGCGCCTACGGCCACGCGATGGGCATGGAGCAGCTGCCGTTCTGGGACCGCCTGACACAGCATCCCGCCTATGACGAATTCTGGCAGCTCCAGGCCGTCGACAAGATCCTCGCCCAAAAGCCGCTCGCCGTCCCGACGCTGTTCGTCGACAGCCTGTGGGACCAGGAAGACATTTACGGCGCCCCTGCCGCCTTCGACGCGGTCAAGGGCAGCGACAACGGCAACGCCCACCTCATCATGGGTCCCTGGCACCACGGCCAGGCGAACGGAACGGCCTCGACGCTCGGCCCGCTCGACTGGGGGTCGGACACCGGCAAGTGGTTCCGGCAGAACGTGCTGCTTCCCTTCCTCAACCAGCATCTGAAGGGCGGCGCGCCCGCGAACATCGCGCGCGTGACGGCGTTCCAGGTCGGCCCAAACCAGTGGCAGCGGCTTGCGGACTGGCCGCCGGCCTGCGCGCAGCGCTGC
>JBKPJK010000523.1:0-1898 GCA_046730635.1 Pseudomonadota bacterium
GCCGTGTATGGTCGATCTGGGTCGGACGTGCGCACAATCCGCCCATACTTCGAACTCATATGCCCACCCTCTTCGGGGTAGTCTTCGGGGTAGTCTTCGGAATTATTCATGTCGGCCTCTGTAGTTCGCGACCGGGCTCACTCAGCCAAGGGAATCAATTTTTTTGCTTGGCAATCCCTCAACGCAAAGCATCTCTTATAGTTCGGCAGTAGCTCTCGAGGCGCGCATGGTGGGGGCAACTTAACTCGCTAGCAGCGGGCGTAAACGTTCTCTGCGCTTCGTGGCGCGGTCAAGTTTGCCGGATTCCCGCCTCGGGTTCTGCAGCAGTCGGGTCAGCAGGTCTGCATTTGCTTATATGCAGATCGCGCAGCTCGGGGCATTTTAGCGCCCGGTTCCGGAAGTGTCCTGAACACTCGGCAGAGAACCATTGGGCAACTCAATGAGGCTGGGCAACTCAATGAGGCGCGTCCCCGTTTTCGAAGGTATCATCCCTTGCCGGGATAGAGCCCGCTTTGGGTGGAAAGCGGACATCGGTCGCCGTGTATGAACATGCCCGAATAGAAAAATCGCTATCAGGAGGACGACCAAGCCCATCACGGCAATGATTGCACCGCGCGCCAGTTCATCCGTGGAGGCTATCACGTGCGCCACGTAAAGAATGGGAGACAAACGGCAGCTAGGCTAGAGGCCCGGCCAATGTCTGGAAGGCGCCCACTGTGAGCCTGCAAGCGCGAGCGGTGTGCGCCTTGGCCAATGGCTAGTCGCCGAGTTCGGCCATTCGGCTCGCGATCACTTAGGCGCCCCTGGCCCTTCTGATTCCGGCGGCTCTGCCGGGTCAACCAGGGCGTCGGGCAGGCCCGCATCCGCTTCGACCGGAACCGCCAAGCCCGCTTCGACCATTTGCTCGCGCTGATCGAAGAACTGCGCGCGCTTGAGCCGTTTCTTGATCGATAGGGAGGGGTTGTCTGCGGTCGGCCCCTCGCACGCTGCCTCGACATGGCTGCCCGGCGCGGGATCCGAACAGGGGGAACCTGACGCGGCCGCCGCCGGTGTGTCGGCGGGCGTGGGGGTGGGGATTTTGGGGGTCCGTTGGGTCATGATAAGAGTAAACGAACGGCAAGCCGTTATGGGCTCACGCCGCAATCGACCAAACGAGCTTAATGAGGCGCGGACAGAGCTAATGTCCGCAATGGGTCGAAAGCTGGCTCTAGGCTAGCGGCAGAAATGGCTTGGAGCCTGCAGGCGAGAGGAGCTCCGTCAGCCGCGCGCGGCCACCGCCTCGATCTCGACCAGCCAGGCGGGATCGTGCAAACCGGCGACAAGCACCACGGTTACCGCCGGCGCGACTGCGAGCCTCTCTGCCCGCACCGAGCGCAAAAGCGGGATGTCCTCGCGGCGGGTCAGATAGATGTTGAGCTTTATGATATCGGTAAGCGCCATCCCGGCCGACCGAAGAACCGCTTCGACATTGGTGATTGCCTGATGGCACTGAACGTCGAACCCGCCCTCGACGGTGCGGCCGTCGCAACCGATTCCGACCTGCCCAGAAACAAACAGCATCCGCGAGGTCGAAAGCACCTCCACCCCGTGCGAGAAAACGACTTCATAGGGAGGGAGGACCGGGTGAGGGTTGTGGCGTTTCATGGCGATTGTCCGTGCGGCAGTGCAATGGCACCGTTACTTCGGATGCGCCCGAAGCGCCGATCAAAAGTTCCGCGGGGGTGATAAGATCGAAATGGGTGCAAAGCGGACTCTGGGGTCGACGCGATGCGGATATGCGACTCGTTCGCACCAGACCCCCTCGCCCTCGAGATGCTTGCGTTCGATACTCTACTTCTCCTGATCCCATGGATGTGCGTTGCGGCAATGGTCGCCCTCACTGCAGCTGTCGCTTACTG
>JBKPJK010000524.1:0-1577 GCA_046730635.1 Pseudomonadota bacterium
CGGCTCTCGGCCTCCGGGTTCTTGTAGACGATCAGCTTCACCGCCGGGTCGGCCGCGACCTTGTCGCGAAGCGCGTACATGTCGCGGAATTTCCAGGTCGTATCGACGTGGAGCAACGGGAACGGGAGGGGGCCCGGGAAGAACGCCTTCTTCGCAAGGTGCAGCATGACCGCGCTGTCCTTGCCGATCGAATAGAGCATCACCGGTTTGTCGGCTTCGGCCACCGTCTCGCGCAGGATGAAGATGCTCTCCGCCTCCAAACGGTCGAGGTGCGTGAGGGGCGCTGCGGTGACGGCGGTGGACATCGTTCGGGCGGCTTTGCCCGCTTCCTCGCGACATGAAAAGGCCGCCGTCATCCACTATTCACTTGCGGCAGCGCACGGCGTACCCATAGCCAAGGCTCGGCAAATTGCGGGAGAAACAAGGTGGTTAGAAGCATGATCGTCGCGGCAACCATCGCCGTCGCACTCGCCGGCACCGCGTCCGCGCAACAGCAGGGCGGCACGGCGCAGCCGGTTTCGCGGGCCAATGTCGTCGCTCAGCTCGACAATACCTTCAAGTCGGTGGACACGAACCACGACGGCTTCATTAGCTCGGCCGAACTCGCTGCTCAGCAAACCAAGGAACTTGCCGCGCTGCAGGCCCAGGCCCGCGCCAAGCTCGAAGCCGATTTCAAGCAGCTCGACACGAACAAGGACGGGCAGCTGAGCTTCGCGGAATTCGCGGCCGTCGCAAGCGTGAAACCAACGCAGACCGCCGCGCAGATCTTCGCGGGTTTCGACGCCAACAAGGACGGCAAGGTCAGCGCCGCGGAGTTCAAGGCGCAGCGGCTCGCGCTGTTCGACAAGGTCGACGCCAATCATGACGGCACGGTCACCGTCGACGAGATGAAGCGCGCCCAGGGTCAGAAATAGATCCACGGACTGGCGCGCGGACCCCTGCGAGCCTATGCCCCCAGCTTCCCGGGGAGCCCTTGCGGGCTGAGAGTCGGTTGTCGGGAATGAACCTGGCCGCCGAGACCCGTTGAACCTGATCCCGTTTGCACGGGCGTAGGGAGGCAAGACATGGCGGACATTCCAGCTCGCACCGAACTCCCCGAAGGCGGAGCCTTCAACAGCCGGGAGGCGGCAAAACTAAGCGTCACCACCGGCCCGATCCGCGGCAGCCGTAAGATCCACCTCGGCAGGCTCAACGTCGCGATGCGCGCGGTCGATCTCGAGCCATCGAGCGGCGAGCCGCCGGTGATCCTCTACGACACAAGCGGCCCCTACACCGACCCCGAGCAGCGCATCGATATCATGGCCGGCCTGCCCGAGCTGCGCCGCGACTGGATCCGCGCCCGCGGGGACGTCGAGGAAGCGCAGCAACGTGAGGTCCGCCCAGAGGACAACGGCCAGCTCGGCCCGGACCGCAGCGGCGGCGTCCAGCCCTTCCCGAACGTCCGCAAGCGCGTCCTCCGCGCCCGTCCCGGCGCCAACGTCACGCAGATGCACTACGCGAAGCGCGGCATCGTAACTCCGGAAATTGAGTACGTGGCCATCCGCGAGAACCTGGGCCGCGAACGTGCCTTGGACGCG
>JBKPJK010000525.1:0-5115 GCA_046730635.1 Pseudomonadota bacterium
GATGAAGGCCGAGCCCGGACAGCGTGCGCTCGTGGTCGGAGCAGGGACCGGTTATTCGGCGGCGGTGCTCGCCGCCATGGGGCTCGAGGTGACCGCGGTGGAAAGCTCGGCGGAGCTGGCGGCGACGGCGCGCGGGCTTGGAATCGACGTGATCGAAGCGCCGCTCGAGGGCGGCGACCCGAACGGCGGCCGCTACGACCAGATCCTGATCGACGGCGCGGTGGAGATCATCCCAGACGCGATCATCGCCCAGCTAGCCGACGGCGGCAGGCTCGGGACGGCGCTGGTCGACCGAAGCATCCCGCGGCTCGCGGTCGGACGCAAGGCCGGCGAAGCGTTCGGCTATCTCACCTTCGGCGATGCGGGGGTGCCGGCGCTGCCGGGCTTCAGCCGCCCGAAAGAATTCAGTTTTTAAGGGGCAGCGCGTGTTTCGTAAGTTCATTTCCGCATCGCTGGTTGCTGCTCTGATGGCGGGTACGGCATCGGCCGACACGCTGCGCGACGCTCTGGTCGCCGCTTACCGCACCAATCCGACGCTGACTGCGCAGCGCGAGAACCTGAAGGCGACGGACGCGACGGTGGCGATCGCAAAGGCCGCCGGTCGGCCGCAGGTCAGCGCGACGGCCGGAATCAACCGCGATCTCACCCGCAGCGGAATCCTCAATACCGGCGGCAACTTCACCGTCTCGACCGGCGTCGACATCAGCTATCCGATCTTCAACGGCGGAGCGACGCGGAATTCTGTACGCGCCGCCAAGACGCGCGTCGAAGCCGGCCGCGCGACGCTCCAGGCGGTCGAGGGCGACGTCTTCACCCAGGCGGTATCGGCCTACATGGACGTGATCCGCGACCGGGCGATCGTTGAGCTCAACCAGAACAACGTGAAGGTCCTCTCGACGAACCTCGAGGCGACGCGCGACCGCTTCCAGATCGGCGACCTTACACGCACCGACGTCGCACAGTCCGAGGCGCGCCTGCAGCTCGGCCGGTCCCAGCTGGCCCAGGCGCAGGGGCAGCTGACAGGGAGCGAAGCGAGGTACCGGCAGGTGATCGGCCATGCTCCGGGCGTGTTGGCGCCGCCGCCGCCGCTTCCGCCCCTCCCGACGACCCCCGACGAGGCAGTGCGCATCGCGCTTGCAAGCAATCCCGACCTGGTGTCGGTCAGCCGGCAGGCGATCGCCGCGGGCTACGACGTTCGCGTGGCCGAGGCCGGGCGACTTCCGACGCTTTCGGCGGTCGGCAGCGGGACCTATGTCAACGAGCGGGGCGGGCAGATCGGCAACCATGCGGCGACCGGCGGCCAGACGACCGTGGGCCTCAATGTCGGCGTGCCGATCTTCCAGGGCGGGCTGCCCGGTGCGCGGACTCGCCAGGCCCAGGCGATCGAAGGACAAACTCTCGAGCAGGTGGTGGGCACCGAACGCGCGGTCGTGTCGAACACGCGGTCCGCCTTCGCCGCTTATGATGCCGCGCAGAGGCAGATCCAGGCGCAGACGGTCGCGGTGCAGGCTAACGAGCTCGCGCTGGAAGGCGCCCGCGCCGAGCAGAGCGTCGGCACCCGCACCGTCCTCGACGTCCTCAACGCCGAGCAGGAGTTGCTGAATTCGCAGGTCTCACTCGTGACGGCCAAGCGCGACGCCTATGTTGCCGGCTTTCAGCTCTTGAACGCGATGGGCCAGGCGCAGGCGCAATATCTCGGGCTCGATGGGGGTCCACTCTACGATCCGCTCGGCAATTACCGTCGCGTGGCGAACAGCTGGAACGACTGGGCGACCGACATTAGGCACGCGCCGGTCGCTACTCGGACGGTAGACGCGCAGGAGATGCCTGCGACCCCGGTCGTCCTGCCCCCGCTGCTCTACTCGAGGCATACCCCGCCGCCGGCTTCGCAGACCGGCATCTCGCCAAGCCAGGCGGATCAGCCGAGCGTCGCTCCTGCAGGGGTGACTCCTCAGCCGCGATAGGCGATAGCGCCCCCCATGGCGTCTCGCGAACCCTCGATGGAAGACATCCTCGCGTCGATCAAGAAAGTGATCGCGGAGGAGAAGGAATTGCGCGCGACGGTGAGGCCCGCCCGGACGCCCGAGGACGAGCAGCTCGCCGAAGATATCGGCGAAGCTCAGGAGGACGTGCTCGAGCTCGACGAGCCGCTCGCTCCTCCTGCCGATCTCGGACCGCCGCTGATCGACGAGCAGGTCGCCGGCCAGAGCCGCCATGCGCTCGAACAGCTCCAGACCGTCGCAGCGACGGTGCCGGCAGTGCCGCAGTCGAACCCGCTGGAGGATATGGTGCGCGAAATGCTTCGGCCGATGCTCAAGCAATGGCTGGACGAGCATCTGCCGCAGATGGTCGAAGACCATGTGAAGCGCGAAATCACTCGGATCACCGGCCGGCCGCTGTAATATTTGCACGCGGGCGCGGCTTTGCTACGCCGGCGGTATGATCAAGACCCAGCTCCTGCTTGCTGCCGCCGCGGCCGCACTCGCCGCTTCGCCAATCGCCGCTCGTCCGATGACGGCCAAGGATATGCAGTCGATGCATCGCCTCGGCGCGCCCGAGGTCTCTAACGAAGGCCGCTATGCGGTCTTCACCATCTCGACGACCGACTGGGACAAGAACAAGCGCGTCAACACGCTCTACCTGCTCGACCTGACGAAGAAGGGCGCCGCTCCGCAGCCGGTCGCCGGCGCCGAAAAAGGCCATGATGCCGTCTTCGGTCCCGACGGTTCGATCTGGTTCCTGATGCCGGTCGGGGAGCAGGACCAGCTGTTCCGGATGGCCATCGGCGGAGCGCCGGTGCAGGTCAGCGATTTCAAGGGCGACCTCGGCGGGTTCAAGCTGTCGCCGTCGGGCGACCACGTCGCGGTATTCGCGGATCGCGATCTGCGCTGCGCGGACCTCAATTGTGCCGGCTTGCCGGACAAGCCCAAGACCGGTTCGGGGCGCACCTACGATCAATTGTTCATTCGCCACTGGGACGCCTGGGCAGAGCCGGGCGTGCGCTCGCGCCTGTTCGGCTTTGCGGTGCAGGGCGGCAAGCTCGTCGGGGCGGGCGCGCCGCTGACCGGCAACCTCGTCGGTGATACGCCGTCCAAGCCGTTCGGGGGCGCCGAAGAAGTGGATTTCTCGCCTGATGGCCGCACGGTTTACTTCGCGCTGCTCGAGGCGGGACGGATCGAGGCCAAGTCGACCAACCTCGACATCTTCGCGGCGCCGAGCGACGGAAGCGGCGCTCCCGTCAATTTGACCGACGCCAACGACGCGACCGACAATCTGCCGACCGTCTCGCCCGACGGCCGGACATTGGCCTATGTCGCGATGGCCCGGCCGACCTATGAGGCCGATCGCCTGGTCCTGATGCTGCGCGACCTGGCGAGCGGCACGGTTCGCCCGCTGACGCAGGCTTGGGACCGCTCGGTCGACTCCATGGAGTGGGCGCCGGACGGCAAGAGCATCCTGGTGACCGCGGGCGACACGCTCGAGGAACCGGTCTTCCGCGTCGACGTCGCGAGCGGGAAGGTCACGCGGCTGACGCGTGACGGTCACTATGGCAACGTCCACGCGCTCCGGGGCGGCGGAGCGATCGTCACGATGAACAACATCATGGCGCCTGACGACATCTACCGTCTCGATCCCCGCGGCCGCGCCACAAAGCTGACGGACGTCAACCGCGAGTTGCTGTCGCAGCTCGATCCGGCGACGTTCCAAAAATTCAGCTTCAAGGGCGCGAACGGCGATACCGTCTGGGGATGGTCGCTGAAGCCGGTGATGAACCGCACGCTGCCGATCGTCTTCCTCGTCCACGGCGGGCCCCAGGGTAGCTTCTCGAACAGCTGGTCCTATCGCTGGAACCCGCGCGTGTTCATCTCGCCGGGCTATGCGGCGGTCAGCGTCGATTTCCACGGGAGCACCGGCTATGGCCAGGCCTTCACCGACGCGATCCATCAGAATTGGGGCGGCTGGCCGCTCGAGGACCTGAAGCTCGGGCTCGCCTACGCCACCGCGCATGATCCGCAGCTGGAAGCGAACAACGCCTGCGCCGCCGGCGGCTCCTATGGGGGCTACATGATGAACTGGATCGAGGGGCAGTGGCCCGACCGGTTCAAGTGCATCGTCCAGCATGACGGCGTGTTCGATGCGCGCGCCATGGCGTACGAGACCGAGGAGCTGTGGTTCGACGAGTGGGAGCACGGCCAGCACGCTTATTACGAAGCGCCGGCCGAGTTCGAGAAGTGGAACCCGGTCAACTACGTCCAGAACTGGAAGACGCCGCAACTGGTCATCACCAGCGAGAAGGACTTCCGCATCCCCTACACACAGGGGATCGCCGCCTTCACTGCGCTCCAGCGCCGCGAAATCCCGTCGCGGCTGCTGATCTTTCCGGACGAGAACCATTGGGTCCTGAAGCCCAAGAACTCGGTCCAATGGTATGACGAGGTCTTCGGCTGGTTCGGGAAGTATCTGAAGCAATAGCCGGATCGTCATCCCGGCCTTGAGCCGGGATCCGCCTTGCTTTTAGTCCGAACCGAGGGGAGCCAGTCGCCGGATCAAGCCCGGGGTGACGCCACGCGCCAGTTGATGCTGCACTGCCGCATCGCTAACCGCATGCGGCAATGACCGAGCTTCCGAAGACCTTCGAACCCCGCGCGATCGAGGATCGCTGGTACGCGCACTGGGAAACCAAGGGTCTGTTCCGCCCGGAACGTCCTGAGGCCACTCCGTGGACGATCGTCATGCCTCCGCCGAACGTCACGGGCTCGCTGCACATCGGCCATGCGCTCGACAATACGCTTCAGGACGTGCTCACCCGGCGCGAGCGCATGCGGGGCAAGGACGCGCTTTGGGTAGTCGGCACCGATCATGCCGGCATCGCGACCCAGATGGTCGTCGAGCGCAACCTCGAGGGCCAAGGGGTCAAACGCGCCGAGATCGGGCGCGAGGCTTTCCTCGAGCACGTCTGGGAATGGAAGGCGCAGTCGGGCGGAGCGATCACGAGGCAGCTCCGCCGGCTCGGCGCGAGCTGCGACTGGGCGCGTGAGCGCTTCACGATGGACGAGGGCTTCAGCCGCGCCGTCACTCACGTCTTCGTCGAGCTGTACAAGCGCGGCCTTGCCT
>JBKPJK010000526.1:0-5962 GCA_046730635.1 Pseudomonadota bacterium
GTCGAGCATCTCCAGAGCTTGCGAGCCATGCCGCAGCTCGACGTCTACCGGCCCGCCGATGCAATCGAGACGGCCGAGTGCTGGGCCCTAGCGCTACAGAGCAAGGATCCGAGCGTCCTTGCGCTGACCCGGCAGAATCTGCGTCCGGTGCGGACCGAGAGATCCGAAGAAAACCTGTGTGCGCGCGGCGCCTACCGCCTCAAAGGTGCCGAGAATCCTCGTAAGGTCATCATCATGGCGACCGGGTCAGAGGTCGAAATCGCGCTCGACGCAGCCGAGAAGCTTGAAGCGCGGGGGATCGGTACCGACGTGGTGTCCATGCCCTGCACCGAGCGCTTCGATGCGCAGCCGTGGGATTACCGCGAGGAAATCCTTCCCGACGTCAGCAACCGCCAGATCCTGCGTGTCTCGATCGAGGCGGGCACGACCTTCGGCTGGGAGCGCTACACGGGCCTTCACGGGCTTCGCATCGGCATCGACCGCTTCGGCGTCTCTGCTCCCGCGCAGGACGCCTACGACTATTTCGGACTGACGCCCGACAAGGTCGCCAGCCGCATCACCGACTTCATGGAAAAAAGAGGCATTCAATGACGAAAGTTGCAATCAACGGCTTCGGCCGCATCGGCCGACTGGTCGCCCGCGCGATCCTCGAGCGGCCGGACTGCGGGCTCGAGCTGGTCAGCGTCAACGATCTCGCCGATGCCAAGGCCAACGCCTGGCTGTTCAAGCACGACAGCGTTCACGGGAAGTTCCCCGGCGAGGTAAAAGCCGAGGGCACGGACATCGTCGTCAACGGCAAGCGCATCCACGTCACGGCCGAAAAGGATCCGGCCCAGCTTCCGCACGGGGATCAGGGCATCGACATCGTCCTCGAATGCACCGGCTTCTTCACCGACCGCGCAAGCGCCGAGAAGCACATCGCGGCGGGTGCCAAGAAGGTGCTGATCTCCGCTCCGGCCAAGGGCGTCGACCTGACCGTCGTCTATGGCGTCAACGACGACAAGCTCACCGCAGAGCACAGGATCGTCTCGAACGCCTCCTGCACGACCAATTGCCTCGCTCCGGTAGCCAAGGTCCTGAACGACGCGCTCGGCATCGAGCGCGGCCTCATGACCACGGTTCACGCCTACACCAACGACCAGAAGATCCTCGACCAGATCCACTCCGACCTGCGCCGCGCCCGAGCCGCTGCGATGAGCATGATCCCGACCACGACCGGCGCTGCACGCGCCGTCGGCGAGGTTCTCCCCGAGTTGAAGGGCAAGCTCGACGGCTCGGCGATCCGCGTGCCGGTTCCCGACGTCAGCCTGGTCGATCTGACCTTCACGCCCAAGCGGGACACCACGCGGGACGAGGTCAACCAGATCCTGAAGAACGCCTCGCAGACGGAGCGTCTGAAAGGCATTCTCGACTATACGGACGAGCCGCTGGTCTCGATCGATCTCATGCACACGCCGGCGAGTTCGACGGTCGACAGTCTCGAGACTGCGGTCCTCGACGGCAAGCTGGTACGCGTCGTCAGCTGGTACGACAACGAATGGGGCTTTTCGAACCGCATGGTCGATACGGCCTGCGCGATGGCGAAGCTGGGCTGAGGTGAGCCGTTTCCGGACGCTCGACGATCTGCCGGAGGACCTGACCGGCAAGAAGGTGCTCGTCCGCGTAGACCTCAACGTGCCGATGGACGGGGCGAAAGTCACGGACGACACGCGCCTGCGAGCGATGCTGCCGACCGTGCTCGAGTTGAGCGACCGCGGCGCGATCGTGTTGCTCCTGTCGCATTTCGGCCGGCCCAAGGGCGAGGTCCGACCCGATATGTCTACAGCGCAACTGGTGCTGCCGGTTCATCGCCTCGCGGCGCGCTCCGTGCGTTTCATCGAGGATTGCCAGGGTCCGGAAGCGGAGCGGGCGATCGAGACGATGCTGGCGGGCAATATCGGGATCCTCGAGAATACGCGTTTCCATTCGGGCGAGGAAAAGAACGATCCGGAGCTGGCCAAGGCAATGGCGGCACTTGGCGACTATTATGTCGACGACAGCTTCTCGACCGCTCACCGCGCGCATGCCTCGACCGAGGGCATCACCCATTATCTGCCGAGCTATGCTGGCCGGTCGATGCAGGCTGAGCTGAATGCGCTCGAACGGGCGCTCGGCAATCCCGAACGGCCGGTCGCCGCCGTCGTCGGCGGCGCCAAGGTCTCGACCAAGCTGGCGGTGCTCAACCACCTTGTCGACAAGGTCGATCACCTCATCATCGGCGGCGGGATGGCCAACACGTTTCTCGCGGCGCGGGGCGTGAAAGTCGGCAAGTCACTTTGCGAGCATGACCTGACGGGTGAAGCCAACGGCATTTTCGACGCAGCCGAGCGGGCCGGCTGCACGATCCATCTCCCCTACGATGTCGTCGTCGCGAAGGCGTTCGAGCCTAATCCGCCGAGCCTGCGCACCGTGAATGTGCACGAAGTCGCGGACGACGAAATGATCCTCGACGTCGGCCCGGCGGCCGTTGAGGCGCTCGCTGACGCGCTCAAGACTTGCCGGACCCTGGTTTGGAACGGCCCCCTAGGGGCGTTCGAAACTCCGCCGTTCGATCAGGCGACCGTCGCGCTAGCCAAGACCGCGGCGGCGCTCACCAAGGAAGGTTCGCTCGTGTCGGTCGCAGGAGGAGGTGACACGGTCGCCGCGCTCAATCATGCCGGGGTGGCGCAAGACTTCAGCTTCGTGTCCACGGCGGGCGGCGCATTCCTCGAATGGATGGAAGGGCGTACGCTTCCGGGTGTCGCGGCGCTGGAGCGAGCCTAGGTCGTCACTGCGCCGGCGCTGGCTGGCTCATGAGCGGAACCAGCACTTCGTTCAGCAAATCTAGGTCGAACGAGCCCGCTTTGGCGTATCGCAGCACGCCGCCACGGTCGATGACGTAGTTGGTCGGAACGGCTTCCACATCGCCGAACGGGCCGCCGCGGATCTTCTCCGCGGAGGGAATCGCGAGGACCTTGAACAAGGGTTTCAGCTGCGCTTTGGAAAGGCTGTCTTCGGTCGCGACTGCGAAGACCCGGAGCGGCCAACCTCGACGGGACGCCGCCCGATAATAGGAATCGAGCAAAGGCAGCTCTTCGCGGCAGGGAGCGCACCAGGTCGCCCAATAGTTGAGCACGACGACTTGCCCGCGCAGATCCGACAAATGCAGGCGCTTGCCGTCCACCATGACGAGCTCGAAGTTCGGCGCGGGTTGGCCGACCTTCAGACTGGCTGCGGGCGCCGCGCTCGCGGACGCCGCAAGTGCAACAGCAGCAACGATTTTTACAATTTTCATCCGACGCTCCCCCGCCTCAATGGTTGCTGTTCGAGCATCCTGAGGTCAAGGGTTATTGTGACCCGTCAGGTCCCTAGCTAGAGCCGCCAAAACTGCACAACTCGGGGTGACGCATGAATCAGTCTGAAATGACCGCGAAGATGGAACAGGGCGACGGCTTCATCGCCGCCCTCGACCAATCGGGCGGATCGACGCCGAAGGCGCTTCACGGCTACGGGGTCGAGGAAAATGCCTGGTCGAACGATGAAGAGATGTTCGACCTTATCCACCAGATGCGCTCGCGCATCATCACCGCGCCCTGCTTCGGCAATGGCAAGGTGATCGGCGCGATCCTGTTCGAGCGGACCATGGACGGACAGGTCGACGGCAAGCCCACGCCGCAAGCACTGATCGATCAGGGCATCGTTCCCTTCATCAAGATCGACAAGGGCCTCGAGGCCGAGGAGAATGGCGTCCAGCTGATGAAGCCGATTCCGGAGCTCGACAGCCTCCTTCAGCGCGCGAAATCGCTCGGCGTGTTCGGCACCAAGGAAAGGTCGGTCATCAACTCGGCCGATGCATCGGGCATCGCCGTGTTGGTCGCCCAGCAATTCCAGGTCGCGAAGCAGGTGCTCGCCCACGGGATGATGCCGATCATCGAGCCCGAGGTGAACATCAAGAGCCCCGACCGGGCGGAGAGCGACGATCTTCTGCTCAGCGCCATCCTCGAGGAGCTCGACGAGATTCCCGAGGGCCAGCGCGTGATGCTGAAGCTGTCCATTCCGGCCGAGGCCGGACTCTTCCAGCCCCTCGTCGACCACCCCAAAGTGCTTCGCGTCGTCGCACTTTCGGGCGGGTTCAGCCGCGAGGAAGCCTGTCGCGAGCTCGCAAAGAACCCCGGCATGATCGCGAGCTTCAGCCGCGCGCTTCTGTCGGACCTGCGGGCCCAGCAGAGCGACGAGGAGTTCAACCGCACGCTCGGTACCGCGATCGACGAGATCTACCAGGCGTCCACCGCGCGGGTTCCCGCCTGATCTTGGACGAGGCAGATTTCGATCCGATCGACTTCCCACGGCCGCCGCGGACGGAGCCGGCGCGGCTCTACCTGATCAGTCCGCAGGAGGTCGGCGGGGCATTTCCGGATCGTCTGAAAGCTGCGGTCGAGCCAGGCATCGCCTCCGCCTTCCAGTTGCGGGTGAAGGACCTCGGTGAGCACGAGCTGGCACGGCTTGCCGAACCGCTGCAGCGCATCTGCGCGGACGCGGACGTGGCGTTCATCGTCAACGACAGCATGGCGCTCGCGAAAAGGTTGGGCGCCGATGGCGTGCACCTGGGTCAGCAGGACGGCGACATTCGAGAAGCGCGGGCCTTGCTCGGTCCTCAGGCGCAGATCGGCAAGACCTGTCACGACAGCCGCCATTTAGCGATGGAAGCGGGCGAGGCCGGCGCGGATTACGTAGCTTTCGGTGCCTTCTATCCGACAACGACCAAGCCGTCCGATTATCGCCCGGACCCTTCGATCCTGACGTGGTGGTCGACGGTCTTTGAAATTCCCTGCGTCGCTATTGGCGGAATTGCACCCGACAACGCGCGCCCGCTCGTCGAGGCCGGCGCCGACTTTCTTGCGGTCTGCCAAGCCGTCTGGGGGAAAGAGGATCCTGCGGCTGCGGTCAGAGCGTTCGAGGAGGCGCTCACCCTCTAGGCCGGAACGCTTCCCGAAAAACGACGTCAGGCGCCGATCGGCGAGCTTTCGAAATTCGCCAACAGGTCTGCCGCATCCTCATAGATTGCGACCGGCGTCTCGGCTTCCAGCACGCTGTCTGGAAAGCGTCCGGAACGAACGGCGATGGTCTCAATGCCCGTGCGTCGCGCCGCGATGATATCGTAGGGCGTATCCCCAACGACGATCGCGTCAGAAGCGGGCACTTCGGCCTGCTTGAGCGCCGCTTCGAAGATGTCGGGGCACGGCTTGGAATGGCCGACATCGTCCTTGCTGGTTGCTCCGTCGATGATCCCATCGGCATCCAGCAACCGTACGTAATGATCGAGTTCCGGGCGCGATGCGGACGATGCGAGTACGACCTTCTTTTCGGCCTCGCTCGTCTTCAGCAAGAGATCGCGCGCATGCGGGAACGGTCTCACGCTGCCGAGGTAATCTCGCTTGTAGATCTCGCCGTGCGCGCGCTCGACGCGGTCCTGCACATCTTCCGGCGCGTCGGGGATGAGTGACGGAACGAGATTGTCGCCTCCCTTGCCGACCTGCGAATGGATGGTCGCCCGGTCGAAGTGGAAGCCTTCGGCCGCGAAGGCCCTGCACCAAGCCTCGACGTGAGCGTCGTTGCTGTCGACCAGGGTTCCATCGATATCGAAAAGGACGGCTCGCTTCGGCATAGGCGGCCTAACGATGGCGCCGCGCGAATGCTCCGTCCGCCTTCAACGACTCAGCTGCCTCACCATCGACTTCAGCGTCTGCGCGTCGTGGATCGCGTGGCCGTGGATGTCGTTGTTGAAATAACACCAGACGCTTCGACCCGCGCGCTGTTGCTCCAGGCACCAGTCGGTCCATTGGATCAGGGCCTCGTCCGCATAGCGGCCCCAATATTTGCCGGCGGCTCCGTGAAAGCGGGCATAGGCGACGCGGCCGCTCGCCCAGCGCGGCGAGATCAGTCC